>JAISHB010000021.1 GCA_031262785.1 Prevotellaceae bacterium | reverse complement strand
CCCAAGTAGAGGCACGAACAGGTGAGGTAGCGGCGGTAAAAAGCGGCGTGCGCCTTTACATCCTCGTCGAACGGACATTGCAGCGCGTGTTCGAGGTAGGCTTTGGCACGTGCCGTTTCATCGCCGCTGACATCGTGGTAGTTCACAAAGTTGGTGGCAATGGAAACATAAATCACCGCTTCGTTAGCCCCTTCTACCGTGAGCACGCCGTCGCGGCACTCCATTTCTCCGCCCTGACGGGTGGCGGTCAGTCTGCCCTGAAAGGCCACTTTCCCCTTTACCCCTTCGTGGTTGCTGCCCATGCCGCTGAGCGTGACGCACGAGGCTTCGGTGGCAATGAGGGGATCTTGATGGGGCGTGGCCATGGAGGCGCTGAAACTAATCATGCCCGGGCGGCTGGCGGTGAGTTTCATCATCACCACTTGGTTGGTAAAGGAGGCGATGGTTTCGCGTCGGTAGGTGACCCCGTCCACCCGATAGGTGACCAAGGTGCGCGCCGAATCGAGACTCAGTTCACGATAGTAATCGGTATAACGCGCATGTGCGGCAGGGAAGGCCACATACAAACTACCGAAGGTCTGATAGGGCATGCCCGAGTTGGTGACGTTCGAGGGCATGATTTTTTCCGTGGCCAGGGTTTGCGCCTCCAGATACTTGCCGGCAAAAACCAATTGGCGTACCTGATCGATGTACGGCGCGGCGTCGGGGCGCACATTGCTGTTGGGTTGTCCCGCCCAAAGGGTCTCTTCGTTGAGCTGCAACTGCTCAACGGCGGGATTGCCGTAGACCATGGCTCCCAAGCGGCCGTTGCCAAGCGGCAACGCTTCCGTCCACGTGGAGGCCGGACGGTCGTACCACAGCTTATACGAGGGTTGATTCACAGATTGTGCTTGCGCAAGTGGTGCGGCAAGCAACAAAAGCAGAAGGGTAACGAGTTGTTTCATAAGGGGATCTATTTAATAGGATAGAGACGGCAAAGATAGGATTTTGTTGCGTTTCCTATATTTATCCGCTATCTTTGTCGCGTTCTATTCCTAACAAAACCCCACGGATGAACCATCCTCCCCACGCGCAGGGCTTCAAGCGCGAAAAAAGCATCTATCGCGTCACCCTGATTGGAAGCTTTGTCAACCTATTGTTGCTTGTATTTAAATTCTTGGCAGGCATCTTTGGGCACAGTGCCGCCATGCTGGCCGACGCGGTTCACTCGCTTTCCGACTTCATTACCGACCTCATTGTGATGCTGTTTGTGCGCATCTCGGCCAAACCCCAAGACGAAAGTCACGACTATGGTCACGGCAAATACGAAACGCTGGCCACGGCGATCATCGGTCTCATCCTATTATTAATAGGCTTCGGCATTTTGTGGGGCGGTGTTTCCACCATCTACCGCTTTTGGTTCGGGCGCGCCTCGTTGGAGGCGCCGGGCCTGTTGGCCTTGTGGGCTGCCTTGGTGTCTATCGTGGCCAAAGAGCTGCTCTATCACTACACCATCCGAAGGGCGCGTGCGCTCGAGGCGCAAGTGGTGGAGGCCAATGCATGGCATCACCGCAGCGACGCCTTCTCTTCGGTTGGTGCCGCCCTGGGTATTGGCGGAGCCATTGTGTTGGGCGAGCGCGGACGGGTACTCGATCCGCTGGCCGCAGTGGTGGTGAGTATCTTCATTATCAAAGCGGCCGTTAAGCTGCTGTTGCCCTGTGTGGACGAGTTGTTGGAGAAATCATTGCCTCCCGAGGTGGAAAACAGGGTGCAGGAGGCCATTCTTTCGTTCGAGGGGGTGAGTGCTCCGCATCACCTGCGCACCCGCCGCATCGGCAGTTACTATGCCATTGAAGTGCATGTGCGCATGGACGGGCAACTCCCGCTCGAAGAGGCACACCGCACGGCCACCGCCATCGAAGAAAAACTCAAAGAGCTATTCGGGCGCAACACCCACGTGGGTATTCATGTAGAACCAATCAAATAGACAAACCAAAAACAACCAATTCCAACATGGAAAGCATCCTCATCACCGGAGCCAGTGGCTTCATCGGCAGTTTCATCGTAGAAGAAGCCCTCAAACGAAAGTTTAATGTGTGGGCAGGGGTTCGCTCGGGCAGCAGCCGGCAATACCTCAAGAACCGCAAGATACATTTTCTGGAACTCGACTTCGCCCACCCCAACGAACTGCGTGCCCAATTGCTGGGCTATCGCGGCACCTACAACCGCTTCGACTACATTGTGCACTGCGCCGGCGTCACCAAGTGTTTACACCCCCGCGAGTTTGAGCAGGTCAACTACCTGCAGATGCGCTACTTTGTAGATGCGCTGCGCGAAACCAACATGGTGCCCAAACAGTTCATCTTTCTTAGTTCGCTCAGCGTGTTCGGTCCTGTGCACGAGCGCACCTACCAACCCATCGGCCCGAAAGATTCCCCCAGACCCAATACGGCTTATGCCTCCAGCAAGCTCAAGGCCGAACTCTACCTGCAAAGTCTGCCGGGCTTCCCCTACGTCATCTATCGTCCCACGGGGGTCTACGGCCCGCGTGAGCGCGACTACTATTTGATGGCTAAATCCATCCGGGGGCATCTGGATGCTGCCGTGGGTTTCCGTCGGCAAGATCTCACCTTTGTGTATGTGAAAGATGTGGCCGAGGCGCTCTTTTTGGGCATCGAGCAGGGGGTGTGCCGACGCTCCTATTTCTTAAGCGACGGGCAGGTCTATAACAGCCGCGCCTTTTCGCAGTTGATCCGTCAAGAGCTGGGCAACCCGTGGGTGGTTCGGTTGGTCTTTCCGCTTTGGCTGCTCAAAGTGGTCTCCTTGCTATCCGGGTTTTGGGCCAGGCAAACCGGCAAGCCGGCCACGCTCAATGCCGACAAATATAAAATCATGAAACAAAGAAACTGGCAGTGCGACTTGGCTCCGGCCGTCAACGAATTGGGCTACGCGCCCAAATACAACCTCGAGGCCGGGGTGAAAGAGACCATCGCCTGGTATAAAGAGAACGGATGGCTTTAGATTGCTTCTTCCAACGGGTGGAAACCCGCAAGGGCGTGTTTGCCGTAGAGAAGGTGGCGCTGCTCTACAACCTGTTGACCACGCTCCTTATCCTGTTTCTGTATCAGGAGATGGCGCATCCGGGGCACATGTTGGTCGAGCGCGCCCTGATAGCTGCCGTGACCCTTTTACTGGTGGCGCTCTATCGGTGGATGCCCTACCGGATAGTGGCCTTGGTGCGCATTGTGGTGCAAATGTCGCTGCTCTCTTATTGGTATCCCGACACCTTCGAGTTCAACCGTGTGTTTCCCAATTTAGATCATCTCTTTGCCGCCGCCGAGCAATGGTTGTTCGGTACCCAGCCGGCCGTTTGGTTTTACATCCGCTTCCCGCAACTTTGGTTGAGCGAGCTGCTCAACATGGGCTACTTTTTTTATTATCCGATGATATTGGTGGTGATGGTCTGGTACTTCTTCCGCCGCAACGAATGGTTCGAAAAGGTGGCGTTCGTGCTGGCCGCCTCTTTCTTCATCTACTATTTCATCTACATCTTTGTGCCCGTGGCCGGGCCGCAGTTCTATTTTCCGGCCATCGGTGCCTACAATGTGGCGCACGGCACCTTCCCGGGCATCGGCGACTATTTCAACCATCACCAACTGTTGCTCAACGGCCCCACCGGTCATCTCGAAGGTTTTTTCTATAACTTGGTGGAAGCTTCCCAACGGGTGGGCGAACGACCCACGGCTGCTTTTCCCAGTTCGCACGTGGGCATCTCCACCATCTTGATGCTGTTGGCTTGGCGGGGTAGCAAGTGGCTGTTTGCCGGACTGTTTCCGTTCTATCTGTTGCTGTGCCTGGCCACGGTCTACATTCAGGCGCACTATACGATCGATGCCATCATGGGTTTCTTCTCCGGCTTTATCCTTTATATTATCGTCACGTGGATGTACAAACAGTGGTTTAGCAATCCTCACGCATGAAAATCCCCCAAAACTTTCTCTATCACCTCATAGCCTTCCTCACCGTGGCGGTGTGGGGATTGACGTTTATCTCCACCAAGCAGTTGATCAACAGCGGCCTTTCGCCCGAAGAGATTTTCGTGCTTCGCTTTGTGGTTGCCTATGCGGGCATTTGGTTGCTGGCTCCGCGTAAATGGTTCGCCGATTCGTGGAAAGATGAGTGGTATCTGGTGCTGGGAGGCATCACGGGCGGTTCGCTCTATTTCTGGGCCGAGAACACCGCCTTGGGCATCACGCAAGCCACCAACGTCTCCTTTATTGTGTGCAGCACGCCGTTGTTCACCGCCCTGCTCTCCATTCTTTTTTATAAGGACAAGCCCACGCGCCGGTTGGTGGCCGGGACGCTGGTGGCACTCGTGGGCATGGCGCTGGTGGTCTATAACGGACAGTTTGTGTTGCAGCTCTCGCCCGTGGGCGACTTGCTCTCGCTGGTGGCTTCGTTGGCTTGGGCTTTCTACGGGGTACTGATGCGGCGGATGAGCAACCGCTATCACACGCTCTTTATCACCCGCAAGATTTTCTTTTATGGCTTGCTCACCATCTTGCCGCTCTTTGGGGTGCGCCCGTGGCACGTGGGCTGGGAAGAACTTGCCCGGCCGTCGGTGCTGTTCAACCTGCTTTTCCTCGGGGTGTTGGCCTCGTTGGTTTGCTATGCGGTGTGGAATGTGGTGCTCAAGCGGCTGGGGGTGGTGCGCGGTTCCAACTACATCTATCTGAATCCACTCTTTACCTTGCTGGGGTCGGCACTTTGGTTAGACGAGCGCATCACGCCGATGGCACTGCTGGGTTCGGCTTGCATCTTGGGTGGGGTTTATTGGGCGGGGAAGCAGTAGTTTTATATATTATTGTAGATTTGGCCGCTTATTATACTTTTTCTTTCACTACTTTTGCGCCGTGTACGCAAACAATGTACACTGATGTAGATTATTAACTCATTAAAAATTGTGATAAACGTATGAAAACTAACTACGAAATTCGTTACGCCGCGCATCCCGAGGATGCCAAAGGCTACGACACCGCGCGCATTCGCCGTGATTTCCTGATCGAGAAGGTATTTTCGGCCGATGAAGTGAACATGGTCTATTCCATGTACGACCGCATGGTGGTGGGTGGAGCAATGCCCGTGAAGGAGACCCTCAAACTGGAAACCATCGACCCGTTGAAGGCTCCCTTCTTCCTGACCCGCCGCGAAATAGGTATCTACAACGTGGGAGAGGGCACAGGCATTGTGCGTGCCGGAGAGGCTGTGTTTGAACTGGGCTACAAAGAGGCGCTCTATCTTGGCTCGGGCGACCGTGAGGTAACCTTCGAAAGCAAAGAGGCCGCCACGCCGTCCAAGTTCTACTTCAACTCGCTCACCGCTCACCGCAACTATCCCGACAAGAAGGTGACCAAGGCCGATGCCGTGGTGGCCGAAATGGGTACGCTCGAAGGTTCGAACCACCGCAACATCAACAAGATGCTGGTCAATCAGGTGCTGCCCACCTGCCAGTTGCAAATGGGTATGACCGAACTGGCACCCGGCAGCGTGTGGAACACCATGCCCGCCCACGTACACTCGCGTCGCATGGAGGCCTACTTCTACTTTGAAGTGCCCGAAGAGCATGCCGTCTGTCACTTCATGGGTGCGGTGGATGAAACCCGTCACGTGTGGATGAAGGGCGACCAGGCCGTGCTTTCGCCCGAGTGGTCGATTCACTCGGCCGCCGCCACGCACAACTACACCTTCATCTGGGGTATGGGAGGCGAAAACCTCGACTACGGCGATCAGGACTTCTCGCTGATTACCGATTTAAAATAAGTGGAAACAACTAAAAACAAGGATATGGTAAATTTCTCATTAGAAGGTAAGGTGGCGCTGATAACCGGCGCCTCTTACGGCATTGGCTTCGCCATTGCCACCGCTTATGCACAGGCAGGAGCGAAGATTGTGTTTAACGACATCAAGCAGGAGCTGGTCGACAAAGGAGTTGCCGCCTACAAAGCCGAGGGTATCTACGCCAAAGGCTATGTATGCGACGTCACCAGCGAAGAGCAGGTGAACGCCATGGTGGAACGCATCGAAGATGAGGTGGGCGTGATAGATATTTTGGTCAACAATGCAGGCATCATCAAGCGCATCCCCATGTGCGAAATGTCGGCTGCCGAGTTCCGTCAGGTCATCGACATCGATTTGAACGGCCCGTTCATCGTTTCGAAAGCGGTCATTCCCTCCATGATTAAGAAGGGCGCCGGCAAAATCATCAACATCTGTTCGATGATGAGCGAGCTGGGTCGCGAGACGGTATCGGCCTACGCCGCCGCCAAGGGAGGCCTGAAGATGCTCACCCGCAACATCGCCTCGGAATATGGCGAGTTCAACATCCAGTGCAACGGCATCGGCCCGGGCTACATTGCCACCCCGCAAACCGCTCCGCTGCGTGAGCGCCAGGCCGACGGTTCGCGTCATCCGTTCGATTCGTTCATCGTGGCCAAGACGCCCGCTGCCCGCTGGGGCACCACCGACGACTTGATGGGGCCTGCCATCTTCCTGGCCTCGGAAGCCTCCGACTTTGTCAACGGACACATCTTGTATGTCGACGGTGGCATCTTGGCCTACATCGGTAAACAACCCCAATAACCCCCTTCTTCCATGAAACGGATTCTTTATCTGGCAGCCGTCGCAACCCTTTGCGTGGCCTGCAACCAGACAGCCAAGGAGGCGGTCATCGTCACGGTGACCAACCCCGCGGAGCTGGCCCGCACCGGTGAGATGGCCGAAGTGCCCATGAGCGAGGTGGAGCGGTTGCTCAACCTGGCCGACACGGCGCAATTGGTGGTGCTCAATGCCGAAGGCAAGCAGGTGCCCTACCAAATCACCTACGACGAGAAGCTTATCTTCCCCGTGGCGGTGGAAGCCAACGGTTCGTCCAATTACACCCTCAAGGCAGGCACGCCCGAGGAGTTCGACACCAAAGCCTGCGGCAAACACTACCCCCAACGGGTGGACGATGTGGCGTGGGAAAACGATTTGGTGGCCTTCCGCACCTACGGCCCGGCCTTGCAAGCCAAAGGCGAGAAAGCCTACGGCTACGACGTGTGGACGAAATACAACACCACCGATCCCGTGGTGGAAGCCCGCTACGAATCGGAACTCAATCTCGAAACCCAAGAGCGCATCGCCGAGTTGCGCAAGACCGATGCCAAGGCGGCCGATGCACTCTACCGCTCGGTCTCCTACCATGTCGATCACGGCAACGGCCTGGATTGCTACAAGGTAGGCCCCACGCTGGGCGGAGGCACGGCCGCGCTACTGGTGGACGGCCGCCTGGTCTATCCCTATTGCTACCGAACCGAGGAGATTCTCGACAACGGCCCGCTGCGCTTCAGTGTGCGGCTGACCTACCATCCGCTGGTGGTGAAGGGTGATTCCAACGTGGTGGAGACCCGTCTCATCCAGCTGGATGCCGGCTCGCACCTGAATCGCACCGTCGTAAGCTACGCCAACCTCTCTGCCGCCACGCCGGTAGCCACCGGATTGGTGTTGCACGAGGCCGACGGACAGGTCACCACCGATGCCACCGACGGCTATATTGCCTACGCTGACCCCACCGACAATCCCTCGGGAGGCAACGGAAAAATCTTCGTGGGAGCCGCCTTCCCCAACTTGGTAGACAGTGCCGTGGTGCAGCTCTTCGACGCGGCCGAGGCCGGCGAGCGTGGTGCGGGCGGACATGTCTTGGCCATCAGCGAGTATCAGCCCGACTCCCACTACACCTACTACTGGGGTTCGGCTTGGAGCAAGGCCGACATCCAAAGTTTCGAGGCGTGGAATAGCTATTTGGCCGATTTCGCCAAGAAGATACGCTTGCCCATGACGGTGACCCTCCAGTAATTCGGCGGAGAATCCCTGTCTTAGTCTACAAAATAGCTTGCCCTCGCGGGGGCAAGCTATTTTTTTGCATGGATATACGTTGCCCGCGTAAGGGCAAACAGGGTGGCCGCCTTGGCATCGCTTTAGTGGCACTTTGGCACTGCTTTGTCGGCACTTTGGCACTGCTTTAGTGCCGCTAATGTTTCACCCCCTTCGCAACCGATGTGGCACAAACCGACACCCGCGTCCCCCTTTCCCGCACACAAACCGACACGCACCCCGGGCTGATGCTCAGATTCCGCCCCAGGAGGGAGGCCTCGCCCGCCGACCGTCTCACAGGATAGACACCGTGTATGAACTTTTTC
>JAISHB010000105.1 GCA_031262785.1 Prevotellaceae bacterium | reverse complement strand
CTCTTCGTGAAGATATTCAACCTTGTGCTGAAGAAAGGAAATAAAATCAATCCCCTCATCGGTAACGCCGGTGTGTCAGCCGTACCCGACTCGGCACGTATCTCGCAAATAGTAGGTCTGGAATATGACCCGACCAACTACCTGCTGATGCACGCCATGGGTCCGAATGTGGCCGGTGTGATTGGTTCGGCAGTGGCCGCCGGTGTACTGCTCGGATTCCTCATGTAATAGAATTCGAAACTCTCTATAATTTAATATATAACTATGAATCAGCGTCTTTGCCGTGAGGCAAAGGCGCTTTTTTGTGTTCATCCCAACCACCGGCAACGACTCACCCCCTTGCACTCCACAGGTGTTGCCCGCGAGTACAGATGTTCCATTCAAGCCGTCACTTTGTGAAATCGCTAATCCCCATACTCAATATAGAATGAAGAAAATAATAGCCTTTGTTTGCATGCTGCTCTGCATAGGACAAGCAGTTGCCATCGAACCCGTGAAAATCGACCTCAACATGAGTGGCCGTCAAGAGGCCGAAACCAACGAACCGGGCTTCACCCCGTGGATTGTCCCCTCGGGACAGAGCGCCGAGCTGGCGGTATCCGACGGCATCACCCTCGTGCTCACCTCCACCGGCACGGGCACCCTCAAACCCACCTGGTACAAAGCCGGCATCAGCACGGCCAAGCTGATAAGCGACGGTGTATTCATCAACCCCGACGAAATAGCAGCCGGCGACGACAACGTGGCCATCGAACTGCGCATCAAAGGACTGCCCGCCGGCCAGCACACCCTGCAGACCTATCACAATCAGGTGGACGGATGGACGGCAGGTACCGTGGCACCTTTCAACGTGTCGTACAACGGAACCCTCCTTCAAAGCAACCTCATCTCCACCATTCGCGCAACAAGCAGCGGCGAAGCCACCAAATGCTACACCACCTTCCAAGTGGCCGAGGGCGCCGATGCCGTGTTTGAATACCGGGTGGTAGCAGGCTCGGGACTGGAACATCGGAACGTCATCCTCAACGCCATCGAACTGGGTGTGAGCGATGCCGACAAACAAGCCGACCAGCCCTACCCCACCAACCGCGACGAACATGTCGATGCCGATAACGACCAAGTCACCCTCACGTGGAAACCGGCGGCCAATGCCGTCTCGCATGCCGTCTACTTCGGCACCGATTCCATCGCCGTGGGGCAAGCCGACACGCAAAGTACGCTCTACAAGGGCACGCAAGAGGCCACTTCCTATCCGCTCGTCGGCTTCTACAACATGAACAAGTACTACTGGCGCATCGACGAAATCGATGCCGCAGGCAACCTCACCAAGGGTGATGTGTGGTATTTCCGTACCCGCCAACTGGCATTCGCCGGTGCCCAAGGATACGGACGCTTTGCCCGCGGAGGACGCGGAGGCATCGTCATCAAAGTGACCAACCTGAACGACAGCGGCGAGGGAAGCTTACGCGATGCCATCGAAAACCCGATCTACGGCACCACACCCCGCACCATCATCTTCGACGTGTCGGGACGCATCATCCTCAACAGCCGCCTGTCGATCAACAAACCCTACATCACCATTGCCGGACAAACGGCGCCGGGTAAAGGAATCTGCATCAGCGGACACGCCTTCGGAATCGGAGGAGTCAACGATGTCATCATCCGACACATGCGTCTTCGCGTAGGCTCCGACAACGGCACCACCGACGGTATGGGACAGAGCGGATCGAACCATTGTATCATCGATCACGCCTCCATCTCGTGGTCGATGGACGAAGCTACCAGTTCACGCAATGCCCGCAACCACACTTTCCAGCACAGCCTCATCTCGGAAACACTCAATCGTGCCGGACACAAAAACTATCCCGAGGGCACGTCGCACGGTTATGCCGCTACCATAGGCGGCGACATCGGGAGTTACCATCACAACCTGTTGGCGCACAACTACGGCCGCAACTGGAGTCTCGGGGGCGGCTTGGATGGCAACGGCGCCTACCAAGGACGTATCGATATTTTCAACAACGTGGTCTACAACTGGGGACGCCGCACCACCGACGGTGGGGCACATGAGGTGAACTTCGTGAACAACTACTACAAACCCGGCCCCGAAAGCGCCTTCTTCTACGCCTTGAGCGGACAAAAAGAAGATGTGGGCACCGGCACCCAGAAGTATTACTGCAACGGCAACATCGTCAAGGGGCACTACGAAAACCTCGGCGACATGCTCAACGGCTGCCGTAAAGTAGACAGTAGCAACCAGCCTATCCCGGCGAGCGAGTGGCAGGTAACCGAGCCTTTCTTCCCCTCGTATGCCCAGATGCAAACGGCAGCCACCTCGTATAAATACGTGCTCTCCGACGCCGGCGCCACCCAGCCTTGCCTGGATGAACACGACCAGCGCGTGATTCGTGAAACCCGCGACGGAACCTTCACCTATCGCGGCAGCTACAACGCACCCGACGGCACCAAAGGCATCATTGACCAACCCGGCGACGTAGGCGGATGGGAAGATTACGGAAACGAGCAACGTCCGGCCGATTACGACAGCGACCACGACGGATTGCCCGACTGGTGGGAGAACATTGTATCGCACACCAACCCGCACTCACCCGCCGGAGACTTCAGCGATGCCAACGGCGATCCCGACGGCGACGGCTTCACCCACCTGAATCTGTTCCTCGACTGGATGGGTGACACGCACTACTTCCCCGACGAATCGGCCACCTCGTGCGAAGTAAACCTGCTGGCACTCACCCGCGGGTTCACCGCTTCGCCGACCTATGCCTTCAGCAAGCTCGAAGAGTGCTCCGTCAGCATGAAGAACGACAGCATCGCCGTGGTCAGCTTCGCCGCAGGCACTCCCCGCTTAGGCTCCTTCAGCTTCACGGTAACCGATGCCGATGGCGACCAACTGACACGCAACGTAGGACTGCTACTGGGCAGCACACTCACCTCCATCGAAGAAGCCGGCCGCCCGGCCGCCTTCAATGTGACGTACATCAACCCGGTGGAAGAGGCGCTCCAACTGATCATCACCTCGGGATGTGCCGACATGAGCACGGCCGAAGTATCCCTCTACAACCTCTCGGGGCAACAGTTGCTGAGTCGTCACTTCTCCGTGCCCTCGCAGGCTAAACCGTGTTCGCTCAACGTATCGTCGCTCAAGGCGGGGATGTATGTGGTGAAGGTGAAGGTGGGCAGTGAACGAAAAAGTTTGAAGATACTTAAGAAGTAGAGGCTTGATGAAGGTCACTTGCGGTATGCCTATCTCCATAAGACCCGCAAGAGGGTGAAACATTAGCGGCACTAAAGCAGTGCCAAAGTGCCGACAAAGCAGTGCCAAAGTGCCGCTAATGTGAGTTACACCCCACCACACATGCTGGAGTTGTTCGACGGTAAGTTCGAGAAGAAAGTCTTCTCCGATCTGCCTCACACCGACATGGACAAGATAAAGAGCACGATGATGACCAAGACGGCGTTGGAAATGACACTGATTTCTATCCTTTCAATCACGAATAGTCAGAACCGGAAGATTTCAAATGTTGTAGGGTTTGTTTGTTGTAGGATACCTCTATTTTGTGTCATTCTCTGCGTCATATCTCCCACTTCATCCACTACTTTCCACTCAATCCAACCGCATCCAATTCTATCGAAACACCCTTTGCCTCTCTTTCTATTTCTTCTCCAAACGCACCTCAAACCGTAATTTTTGTGTCATAAACGTGTCATAGCGGAAAAACAAAAGGAGTTAAGCCGTCGGCTTAACTCCTTGATTTGCATTCAGTCGGGGTGACTAGATTCGAACTAGCGACCACACGCCCCCCAGACGCGTACTCTAACCGGGCTGAGCTACACCCCGAATTGCGGCTGCAAAGGTATCTGTTTTTTTGGAATATGCAAAAGCTCGGTGGATTTCTTTTTGAATGGCGGCCTGTTTTATTGAATAGCGGCGTGTTTTATTTTTCTTTCTTCGATTATTTCTCGCAAGATAAACTACCTTTGTCGAATCTTCTTATTATTGATAAAACAGAATGCATAAGTTACTCTCTTTGCCGCCTAACTTGGTTACGGCATTTTATGACTTGGAACGCGCCGACCGCGACGAATGGTTTTGCACGTCCGACCCAATAGGAATTAAGCTTGGTTCGGGCGGAGGCACCACCTGGTTATTGCAAGCGTGCTATAATGGAATGCTGCCCGATGAAAAACGAATTATATTACACGCCGGCGGACAAGGACGCCGCTTGCCGGCATATGCTCCGTCGGGTAAGTTATTAACTCCCATTCCGGTGTTTCGTTGGGAGCGCGGACAACGTTTGGGACAAAACCTGCTTTCGCTTCAGTTGCCGCTATATGAACGCATCATGCAGCGTGCACCGGATAGTTTGCACACACTTATTGCCAGCGGGGATGTGTATATTCGTGCCGAGAAACCGTTGCAAGCAATTCCCCGGGCGGATGTGGTGTGTTACGGATTATGGGTCGACCCGCTGTTGGCGACACATCATGGGGTGTTTGTATCGGATCGGCGGCATCCCGAGTCGTTGGATTATATGATGCAAAAACCTTCACTTGCGGAGTTGGAACAGATTTCCAAGTCGCATTTCTTCTTGATGGATATCGGCATTTGGTTGTTGAGTGACCGTGCCTTGAAGCTGCTGATGAAACGCTCCCGTAAAGAGGGCAACGACGGCATGCCTTGCGGCGACTTGCGCTATTATGACCTGTACGCCGATTTCGGTCGGTCGCTCGGGAAGCATCCGTGCATCGCCGACGATGAGCTGAATGCGTTGTCGGTGGCCATATTGCCCCTTCCGGGCGGTGAGTTTTACCACTACGGAACAAATAGCGAGCTACTCTCCTCGACCGTCGGCTTGCAGAACAAAGTCTACGACCAACGACAGATTATGCACCGTCGCCTCAAGCCCAATCCGGCCATCTTCGTACAAAACGCGCAGACACACCTTAGTTTTACTCCGGCACATCACAATATCTGGATTGAAAACAGCTGCGTGGGCGCCGCCTGGAAGCTTCACTCGCGTCACATCATCACCGGTGTGCCGCGCAACAACTGGCAGCTTACCCTGCCCGCGGGTGTTTGTGTGGACATCGTGCCGGTGGGCGGGAAACAGTGGGCGGTTCGTCCCTACGGATTCGACGATTTGTTCAAAGGGGCGCTCGATGATCCCGACACCCGTTTTCTGGAACGGCCGTTCGGGCAATGGTTGGCCGAACGAAACCTCACCTTGGAGGCGATCGGAGGCCGCACCGACGATTTGCAAGCCGCCCGGCTCTTCCCCGTGGTGGACACTCCCGAACAGATGGAGCAGCTGCTCCGCTGGATGATCGATACGCCCACCGACCAAGCTGCCGCAGAGGCATGGCTCCATTTTCCGCGTCTGTCGGCCGACCAAATTTCCGAGCGTGCGAATTTGCAGCGCCTCTACCATCAACGAGGCGACTTTTGCCGGGACAACCTGCCGGCGCTGATGCAAAACTACGAGAAGAGTGTCTTCTATCAGCTCGACCTGAGCGATGTGGCGGAGCAGTTTCACACCTTCGGCCTGGCGAAACCCGAGGCATTGCCTGCGGGTGCGCCCCTGATTCAGCGCATACACAACCGCATGTTGCGCGCCCAAATCGATAAGCTGAACCAAAAGAGTTTCACGCACGACGAGCAAGCCGCTTTCTCGCTGCTGCGCGAAGGATTGCTCGCCGACCTCTATGCCCGCAAGAGCCGGCCTCATCTGAATGTCTACAGCGACCAAATTGTGTGGGGCAGAAGCCCCGTGCGCATCGACTTGGCCGGAGGATGGACCGACACCCCTCCCTATTCGCTCTTCGCCGGAGGCAGTGTGGTCAACATAGCCATCGAGCTAAACGGACAGCCCCCGTTGCAGGTCTACATCAAGCCCGCGGGGGAGCACCGCATCGTGTTGCGCTCCATCGACATGGGCGCCATGGAGGTGGTGCGAACGTATGAAGAGCTGCAAGATTACACGCACATCGGCTCGCCCTTTTCTATCCCCAAGGCCGCCTTGGCGCTGGCCGGTTTTGCCCCGTTGTTCTCGGAAGATAGTTTCCCGTCGCTCGAAGCGCAATTAAAAGCCTTCGGAGCAGGCATCGAAGTGACGTTGCTTTCGGCCATTCCGGCCGGATCGGGATTGGGCACCAGCTCCATCTTGGCTTCCACCGTGCTGGGAGCCTTAAGCGACTTCTGCGGCTTGGCCTGGAGCAAGCACGAAATCTGCCACCGCACGTTGGCGCTCGAACAATTGCTCACCACCGGAGGCGGATGGCAAGACCAGTACGGCGGCGTGCTGCAAGGCATCAAGCTGTTGCAAACCCGGGCGGGATTTTCGCAGGAACCTTTGGTGCGGTGGCTGCCCGGGCAACTCTTTACCCACTCCGACTATCGTGATTGCCACCTGCTTTACTACACCGGCATCACCCGCACGGCCAAAGGCATCCTGGCCGAGATTGTCCGTTCGATGTTTCTCAATTCGGCGCCCCATCTTGCTATTTTGGGCGCCATGAAAAACCATGCCATCGCCGTGAGCGAGGCCATTCAGCAGAACGACTTCGAGGCCTACGGCAAGCTCATAGCCCACACGTGGGCGCAAAACAAAGCCATCGACAGCGGCACCAATCCGCCGGCCGTCGAAGCCATTATTCGCCAAATTGAGCCGTATACCCTGGGCTATAAACTTCCCGGGGCAGGGGGAGGAGGCTATCTCTACATGGTAGCCAAAGATCCGCAGGCAGCGCTCTGCATTCGGCGCGAGCTGACGCAGCAGCCGCCCAATGCGCGTGCCCGTTTTGTGGAGATGACCCTCTCGGACCAAGGCTTTCAGGTGTCCCGCTCCTAAAAAATGTTCGATCGTTGCAACGCAGCATCCATCCTTCTCGTCTTCTAAGCAGAAACCCCCTAAAAAAGATACTTTATGAAACGAATTGGATCTATGCTGCTGCTGTCTCTGGCCTTTGCCGCCGCCGGGGCGCAGCCAAGCTACCAGATGAGCGACATGACCGCCACCTTTAAACAGGCCCCCGGCGCGTCGCATGTAAAAATCGGCTCCGTGGGCATGTGGTTTGCCTCGCTGTTTACCAAAACCATGGGCGTAAAAAGTGTGGAGGTCTATGAGATAGACCCTTGTTCGGACGAGCAACAAGCGCTGATTAACGAGCAGATGAGCCACTTGGAAGATGCCGCCTACGAAGTGATGGTATCGGCCAATGAACCCGACGAAAGAACCAAAATCTGGCTCAAGACAGACAAGAAGGTTATCCGAGAACTCATCATCGTCTCGGCGGGAAGCTCCTGCGCCTTGGTACGCATCAAAGGCAAGATTTCGCCCGAACGCATCGGCCAAGTAATCGACCAATACGACGATGCCGATTAGCGATCTGTTCCGTCAAAACTATCTCCCGCTGCATCCCAAGCTCTATCGGGTGGCCTACGCATTGGTGGGCAACCGGCAAGATGCCGAAGATTTGCTGCAAGAGACCTACTGCAAGTTGTGGGACCGGCGCGAGGCGCTGGGCGAGGTGCAACAACCCGAAGCCTTTGCCGTGGCGATGCTCAAAAACCGCTGTCTCGACTTTTTGCGATCGCCCCGCAGCCGCGAGGGAGTAGAACTCACCGAGCGACACCATGCGGCCGTCACCCAACCCTCGCACGAGGATGCCGACGAGCTTCGGCTGGTCAAACAACTCATCGAGCGCCTGCCCGAAAAGCAAAAACAGGTGCTAAAACTGCGCGGCTTGGCCGATTGCAGCATACAGGAGATAGAAAAGATAACCGGCCTGACCGCCGTAAACATCCGCACGCTGCTCCTGCGCGCCCGCCGCACGCTCAAAGAACAATATGTCAAACTAACCACCTAAGAATAATGAACGATCAAGCATTAGACCACCTCATCGATCGCGCCCTGGCCGACGAGGGAACGTTGCCGGAAGGAATATCCGAACGATTGGAAGCGCGGCTCCAGGCCTATGCCGACAGCCAAACGCAAACACCCTTGCGCCTCACTTCTGCAAAGCCCCGCCGCCGTCTCTACCTGGCGAGTGGCATCGCCGCTTCGCTACTACTGGCCGCCGCCCTCTTCTTCGAGACCCAAAACCGCGAGCCGCAACCCCGCGACACCTTCACCGACCCCGCCCGGGCGGCCTTGGTGGCGCACGATGCCCTCACGCTGCTCTCTTCCAAGCTTAACAAAGGGCTGTCGCCCGTCCGCGGAGCCGATGCCGAGTTGCAGCACGTCAACCAACTGCTTACCAGCAAATTAGAAATCCTCCAAAACAATAAAAAACAATGAAAGCAATACAGTATCTCCTCATCTTCTGCTGCCTCTGGGGTTTTCAAACCGCCGCGGGGCAAAACAAGTCCGAACAATCGTTGTTCGACCGCTATGCCGACACCGAAGGCATCACCACCGTCTACATTTCCAAGACCATGCTGGGAATGGTCTCGCTATCCGACGGCATCGACTCCTATTTGGGGAGCCTGAAAGGAAAAATCACCGCGCTCAACATTCTCACGTGCGAAGAAGCCGGCCTCATCACCCAATTGCGAAGCGAAACCGCCCAAATGGTGAGCAAAAACTACGAAGAGCTGATGCGGGTGCGCGACGGACAGGAACAAGTCGTCTTCTATGCCCAACAAACGGGCGAACAGTTGCACGACTTGCTGATGGTCGTCGACGAAAAGGAGCCGGAAGGCGGTGACTTCACCCTGATTCAACTCAAAGGCAACTTCACCTTGAAGGATGTGCAGGGGATGACCCGGGACAAGTAAAGCGCATGCTTCAAAAGTAACTCAATTCCCCTCCTCCGGGGAGGAGGGGTGCCCGCAGGGCGGGGTGGTAGGGTTATAAATGATAGGAATGAATCTGTTTTTTATCCGACCACCCCGTCGCTTCGCGCCACCCCTCCTGCCGGCAGGAGGGGAAACAGTTACTTTTGAAACACCTTCCTTGGATAGTACCACATCATACTATCCAAGTCCCCTTCAGGGGATGTAGGGGGGAGGAGGGAGATAATTATTTAATTGGAAATCTTGCGAAATTCTGTCAGTGCATAATATTCGTAGGTATTTCCATTATAAGTCTCTCTTGCAGTCTCTTCAGTAACCAGCTTGGAGGCGGTTAATGTTTTTACCGTGAGTAAAAAGGAGTCGCCATCTTCTATAACCGTCAATTTTCCATTGGTATAGCTCCAAGTACCTTCAAAGTTCCAATCCCATTCTCCATTGTAATATTCAGCACTATCATAGGTGCCGTCTTCGTTGAACGTTACTCTTACACGCTCTGTGTTCTCCTCTTCGTCTACGACTATTCCATTTTCTTTCTCCTGAAGGAACTGATAAACTGTTTCCCATGTTCCCACCAACATAGATGCCGAACCGGTGCCTTCATCATCATCCGAGCAAGAACCAAACCCAACGGGCAGCAACAGCAAGAGTGCCATCAGCCCTAAAGAATAAATCTTCTTCATTTCAACTTTGTTTTTAAATGTTTAATAAATAGAGTGCAACTTTCGCACCAAAGGTAGCAAACGAAAACAGATCTGCAAAATCCCGGAAATGCCGATTGTGGATAAGATGCACAAAATCGTGCCTATCCTGCACAAAATCGTGCTTATGCTGCACAAAAAATTAGAGCGGGGAGAGGATTTTGCCGGCACGAAACGCTCGGGCGCGCGTACTTCGTCTCACTATTTCGGCATGAAGGTCTCGGGTGCGCGTACTTTATATTTTTATTTCGGCACGAAACTCCCGGGCATGCGCACTTGACGTTTCTATTTCCGCATGAAAGCCTCCGGTGCGCGCACTTTACGTTTCTATTTCGGCACGAAAGTCTCGGGCATGCGCACTTGACGCTTTTGTGCCGGCAGAAGGACCGGCGGCACGCATGCTTTGGATTGCCGCGCCGACGTGTTGATTAGCATCCCCCATAAAAAAACATTTTTTTCATTTGAACATAACAAAAACATTATGTATCTTTGCCGTATCAAGGAAATAAGCAGTTCCAATTAGTAAACAGTAAAATAATGAACAAAGATTTAGAGAAGAACGAATTGCACATCGCAAGGTTGAAGTCGGCGTTAAACATGCTCGAAAGGATGAAAGAGATGATTCCCGAAGAGGTTTATGAAACACAACTGAATGATTACCTCGATGAGCTTTCAAAAGCTCTTAAAAAAAGAGAATTATTAAAATAAGAACCATCGGCTCCCGTAAGGGGGACATAACCATCACTATTATGACACTGAAAGAAGAATTAAGGCGGGCGGAGCGAATCACCGACCCCAACAAACAAAATGCGGCTATCGACCGCATCAAAGCAGTATATACCAGTCCGGAAGAAAAAGAGTTTATTCGCGATTATCTGCTCGATTTGATGAATCGCGTCGAGGCTGGCCTCAAAGAAGTCCATGCCGAATTGGACGAAATGCTCTTGCGCAAGCAATTGGCCGATATTTATCCGTTGCTGCCCATCGCTTTTATTGCTAAAAACTACTTCCATAAAAGCTCTTCCTGGCTTTTTCAACGAATCAACGGCAGCAAAGTGCGCGGGCGCTCTTACACGCTCAAACCGGAAGAGAAAATAATCTTCAATCATGCCTTGCAAGACATTGCACGCCGAATTGGCTCTCTCTCTATTGTGTGAGTTTGATGATCATGTTCCTTCAATACCTTGGGCGCCGATGAAATGAAAGCATCCCGCCGACGTGTTGATTACAAACACCCACAAAAGAAGCCTCCCCGCCGGCGGGGAGGCTTCTTTTGTGGGTGTTTGTAATCAACACGTCGGCGGGATGCTTTCATTTCATCGGCGCCCAAGGTATTGAAGGAACATGATCATCAAACTCACACAATAGAGAGAGAGCCAATTCGGCGTGCAATGTCTTGCAAGGCATGATTGAAGATTATTTTCTCTTCCGGTTTGAGCGTGTAAGAGCGCCCGCGCACTTTGCTGCCGTTGATTCGTTGAAAAAGCCAGGAAGAGCTTTTATGGAAGTAGTTTTTAGCAATAAAAGCGATGGGCAGCAACGGATAAATATCGGCCAATTGCTTGCGCAAGAGCATTTCGTCCAATTCGGCATGGACTTCTTTGAGGCCAGCCTCGACGCGATTCATCAAATCGAGCAGATAATCGCGAATAAACTCTTTTTCTTCCGGACTGGTATATACTGCTTTGATGCGGTCGATAGCCGCATTTTGTTTGTTGGGGTCGGTGATTCGCTCCGCCCGCCTTAATTCTTCTTTCAGTGTCATAATAGTGATGGTTATGTCCCCCTTACGGGAGCCGATGGTTCTTATTTTAATAATTCTCTTTTTTTAAGAGCTTTTGAAAGCTCATCGAGGTAATCATTCAGTTGTGTTTCATAAACCTCTTCGGGAATCATCTCTTTCATCCTTTCGAGCATGTTTAACGCCGACTTCAACCTTGCGATGTGCAATTCGTTCTTCTCTAAATCTTTGTTCATTATTTTACTGTTTACTAATTGGAACTGCTTATTTCCTTGATACGGCAAAGATACATAATGTTTTTGTTATGTTCAAATGAAAAAAATGTTTTTTTATGGGGGATGCTAATCAACACGTCGGCGCGGCAATCCAAAGCATGCGTGCCGCCGGTCCTTCTGCCGGCACAAAAGCGTCAAGTGCGCATGCCCGAGACTTTCGTGCCGAAATAGAAACGTAAAGTGCGCGCACCGGAGGCTTTCATGCGGAAATAGAAACGTCAAGTGCGCATGCCCGGGAGTTTCGTGCCGAAATAAAAATATAAAGTACGCGCACCCGAGACCTTCATGCCGAAATAGTGAGACGAAGTACGCGCGCCCGAGCGTTTCGTGCCGGCAAAATCCTCTCCCCGCTCTAATTTTTTGTGCAGCATAAGCACGATTTTGTGCAGGATAGGCACGATTTTGTGCATCTTATCCACAATCGGCATTTCCGGGATTTTGCAGATCTGTTTTCGTTTGCTACCTTTGGTGCGAAAGTTGCACTCTATTTATTAAACATTTAAAAACAAAGTTGAAATGAAGAAGATTTATTCTTTAGGGCTGATGGCACTCTTGCTGTTGCTGCCCGTTGGGTTTGGTTCTTGCTCGGATGATGATGAAGGCACCGGTTCGGCATCTATGTTGGTGGGAACATGGGAAACAGTTTATCAGTTCCTTCAGGAGAAAGAAAATGGAATAGTCGTAGACGAAGAGGAGAACACAGAGCGTGTAAGAGTAACGTTCAACGAAGACGGCACCTATGATAGTGCTGAATATTACAATGGAGAATGGGATTGGAACTTTGAAGGTACTTGGAGCTATACCAATGGAAAATTGACGGTTATAGAAGATGGCGACTCCTTTTTACTCACGGTAAAAACATTAACCGCCTCCAAGCTGGTTACTGAAGAGACTGCAAGAGAGACTTATAATGGAAATACCTACGAATATTATGCACTGACAGAATTTCGCAAGATTTCCAATTAAATAATTATCTCCCTCCTCCCCCCTACATCCCCTGAAGGGGACTTGGATAGTATGATGTGGTACTATCCAAGGAAGGTGTTTCAAAAGTAACTGTTTCCCCTCCTGCCGGCAGGAGGGGTGGCGCGAAGCGACGGGGTGGTCGGATAAAAAACAGATTCATTCCTATCATTTATAACCCTACCACCCCGCCCTGCGGGCACCCCTCCTCCCCGGAGGAGGGGAATTGAGTTACTTTTGAAGCATGCGCTTTACTTGTCCCGGGTCATCCCCTGCACATCCTTCAAGGTGAAGTTGCCTTTGAGTTGAATCAGGGTGAAGTCACCGCCTTCCGGCTCCTTTTCGTCGACGACCATCAGCAAGTCGTGCAACTGTTCGCCCGTTTGTTGGGCATAGAAGACGACTTGTTCCTGTCCGTCGCGCACCCGCATCAGCTCTTCGTAGTTTTTGCTCACCATTTGGGCGGTTTCGCTTCGCAATTGGGTGATGAGGCCGGCTTCTTCGCACGTGAGAATGTTGAGCGCGGTGATTTTTCCTTTCAGGCTCCCCAAATAGGAGTCGATGCCGTCGGATAGCGAGACCATTCCCAGCATGGTCTTGGAAATGTAGACGGTGGTGATGCCTTCGGTGTCGGCATAGCGGTCGAACAACGATTGTTCGGACTTGTTTTGCCCCGCGGCGGTTTGAAAACCCCAGAGGCAGCAGAAGATGAGGAGATACTGTATTGCTTTCATTGTTTTTTATTGTTTTGGAGGATTTCTAATTTGCTGGTAAGCAGTTGGTTGACGTGCTGCAACTCGGCATCGGCTCCGCGGACGGGCGACAGCCCTTTGTTAAGCTTGGAAGAGAGCAGCGTGAGGGCATCGTGCGCCACCAAGGCCGCCCGGGCGGGGTCGGTGAAGGTGTCGCGGGGTTGCGGCTCGCGGTTTTGGGTCTCGAAGAAGAGGGCGGCGGCCAGTAGTAGCGAAGCGGCGATGCCACTCGCCAGGTAGAGACGGCGGCGGGGCTTTGCAGAAGTGAGGCGCAAGGGTGTTTGCGTTTGGCTGTCGGCATAGGCCTGGAGCCGCGCTTCCAATCGTTCGGATATTCCTTCCGGCAACGTTCCCTCGTCGGCCAGGGCGCGATCGATGAGGTGGTCTAATGCTTGATCGTTCATTATTCTTAGGTGGTTAGTTTGACATATTGTTCTTTGAGCGTGCGGCGGGCGCGCAGGAGCAGCGTGCGGATGTTTACGGCGGTCAGGCCGGTTATCTTTTCTATCTCCTGTATGCTGCAATCGGCCAAGCCGCGCAGTTTTAGCACCTGTTTTTGCTTTTCGGGCAGGCGCTCGATGAGTTGTTTGACCAGCCGAAGCTCGTCGGCATCCTCGTGCGAGGGTTGGGTGACGGCCGCATGGTGTCGCTCGGTGAGTTCTACTCCCTCGCGGCTGCGGGGCGATCGCAAAAAGTCGAGACAGCGGTTTTTGAGCATCGCCACGGCAAAGGCTTCGGGTTGTTGCACCTCGCCCAGCGCCTCGCGCCGGTCCCACAACTTGCAGTAGGTCTCTTGCAGCAAATCTTCGGCATCTTGCCGGTTGCCCACCAATGCGTAGGCCACCCGATAGAGCTTGGGATGCAGCGGGAGATAGTTTTGACGGAACAGATCGCTAATCGGCATCGTCGTATTGGTCGATTACTTGGCCGATGCGTTCGGGCGAAATCTTGCCTTTGATGCGTACCAAGGCGCAGGAGCTTCCCGCCGAGACGATGATGAGTTCTCGGATAACCTTCTTGTCTGTCTTGAGCCAGATTTTGGTTCTTTCGTCGGGTTCATTGGCCGATACCATCACTTCGTAGGCGGCATCTTCCAAGTGGCTCATCTGCTCGTTAATCAGCGCTTGTTGCTCGTCCGAACAAGGGTCTATCTCATAGACCTCCACACTTTTTACGCCCATGGTTTTGGTAAACAGCGAGGCAAACCACATGCCCACGGAGCCGATTTTTACATGCGACGCGCCGGGGGCCTGTTTAAAGGTGGCGGTCATGTCGCTCATCTGGTAGCTTGGCTGCGCCCCGGCGGCGGCAAAGGCCAGAGACAGCAGCAGCATAGATCCAATTCGTTTCATAAAGTATCTTTTTTAGGGGGTTTCTGCTTAGAAGACGAGAAGGATGGATGCTGCGTTGCAACGATCGAACATTTTTTAGGAGCGGGACACCTGAAAGCCTTGGTCCGAGAGGGTCATCTCCACAAAACGGGCACGCGCATTGGGCGGCTGCTGCGTCAGCTCGCGCCGAATGCAGAGCGCTGCCTGCGGATCTTTGGCTACCATGTAGAGATAGCCTCCTCCCCCTGCCCCGGGAAGTTTATAGCCCAGGGTATACGGCTCAATTTGGCGAATAATGGCTTCGACGGCCGGCGGATTGGTGCCGCTGTCGATGGCTTTGTTTTGCGCCCACGTGTGGGCTATGAGCTTGCCGTAGGCCTCGAAGTCGTTCTGCTGAATGGCCTCGCTCACGGCGATGGCATGGTTTTTCATGGCGCCCAAAATAGCAAGATGGGGCGCCGAATTGAGAAACATCGAACGGACAATCTCGGCCAGGATGCCTTTGGCCGTGCGGGTGATGCCGGTGTAGTAAAGCAGGTGGCAATCACGATAGTCGGAGTGGGTAAAGAGTTGCCCGGGCAGCCACCGCACCAAAGGTTCCTGCGAAAATCCCGCCCGGGTTTGCAACAGCTTGATGCCTTGCAGCACGCCGCCGTACTGGTCTTGCCATCCGCCTCCGGTGGTGAGCAATTGTTCGAGCGCCAACGTGCGGTGGCAGATTTCGTGCTTGCTCCAGGCCAAGCCGCAGAAGTCGCTTAAGGCTCCCAGCACGGTGGAAGCCAAGATGGAGCTGGTGCCCAATCCCGATCCGGCCGGAATGGCCGAAAGCAACGTCACTTCGATGCCTGCTCCGAAGGCTTTTAATTGCGCTTCGAGCGACGGGAAACTATCTTCCGAGAACAACGGGGCAAAACCGGCCAGCGCCAAGGCGGCCTTGGGGATAGAAAAGGGCGAGCCGATGTGCGTGTAATCTTGCAGCTCTTCATACGTTCGCACCACCTCCATGGCGCCCATGTCGATGGAGCGCAACACGATGCGGTGCTCCCCCGCGGGCTTGATGTAGACCTGCAACGGGGGCTGTCCGTTTAGCTCGATGGCTATGTTGACCACACTGCCTCCGGCGAAGAGCGAATAGGGAGGGGTGTCGGTCCATCCTCCGGCCAAGTCGATGCGCACGGGGCTTCTGCCCCACACAATTTGGTCGCTGTAGACATTCAGATGAGGCCGGCTCTTGCGGGCATAGAGGTCGGCGAGCAATCCTTCGCGCAGCAGCGAGAAAGCGGCTTGCTCGTCGTGCGTGAAACTCTTTTGGTTCAGCTTATCGATTTGGGCGCGCAACATGCGGTTGTGTATGCGCTGAATCAGGGGCGCACCCGCAGGCAATGCCTCGGGTTTCGCCAGGCCGAAGGTGTGAAACTGCTCCGCCACATCGCTCAGGTCGAGCTGATAGAAGACACTCTTCTCGTAGTTTTGCATCAGCGCCGGCAGGTTGTCCCGGCAAAAGTCGCCTCGTTGATGGTAGAGGCGCTGCAAATTCGCACGCTCGGAAATTTGGTCGGCCGACAGACGCGGAAAATGGAGCCATGCCTCTGCGGCAGCTTGGTCGGTGGGCGTATCGATCATCCAGCGGAGCAGCTGCTCCATCTGTTCGGGAGTGTCCACCACGGGGAAGAGCCGGGCGGCTTGCAAATCGTCGGTGCGGCCTCCGATCGCCTCCAAGGTGAGGTTTCGTTCGGCCAACCATTGCCCGAACGGCCGTTCCAGAAAACGGGTGTCGGGATCATCGAGCGCCCCTTTGAACAAATCGTCGAATCCGTAGGGACGAACCGCCCACTGTTTCCCGCCCACCGGCACGATGTCCACACAAACACCCGCGGGCAGGGTAAGCTGCCAGTTGTTGCGCGGCACACCGGTGATGATGTGACGCGAGTGAAGCTTCCAGGCGGCGCCCACGCAGCTGTTTTCAATCCAGATATTGTGATGTGCCGGAGTAAAACTAAGGTGTGTCTGCGCGTTTTGTACGAAGATGGCCGGATTGGGCTTGAGGCGACGGTGCATAATCTGTCGTTGGTCGTAGACTTTGTTCTGCAAGCCGACGGTCGAGGAGAGTAGCTCGCTATTTGTTCCGTAGTGGTAAAACTCACCGCCCGGAAGGGGCAATATGGCCACCGACAACGCATTCAGCTCATCGTCGGCGATGCACGGATGCTTCCCGAGCGACCGACCGAAATCGGCGTACAGGTCATAATAGCGCAAGTCGCCGCAAGGCATGCCGTCGTTGCCCTCTTTACGGGAGCGTTTCATCAGCAGCTTCAAGGCACGGTCACTCAACAACCAAATGCCGATATCCATCAAGAAGAAATGCGACTTGGAAATCTGTTCCAACTCCGCAAGTGAAGGTTTTTGCATCATATAATCCAACGACTCGGGATGCCGCCGATCCGATACAAACACCCCATGATGTGTCGCCAACAGCGGGTCGACCCATAATCCGTAACACACCACATCCGCCCGGGGAATTGCTTGCAACGGTTTCTCGGCACGAATATACACATCCCCGCTGGCAATAAGTGTGTGCAAACTATCCGGTGCACGCTGCATGATGCGTTCATATAGCGGCAACTGAAGCGAAAGCAGGTTTTGTCCCAAACGTTGTCCGCGCTCCCAACGAAACACCGGAATGGGAGTTAATAACTTACCCGACGGAGCATATGCCGGCAAGCGGCGTCCTTGTCCGCCGGCGTGTAATATAATTCGTTTTTCATCGGGCAGCATTCCATTATAGCACGCTTGCAATAACCAGGTGGTGCCTCCGCCCGAACCAAGCTTAATTCCTATTGGGTCGGACGTGCAAAACCATTCGTCGCGGTCGGCGCGTTCCAAGTCATAAAATGCCGTAACCAAGTTAGGCGGCAAAGAGAGTAACTTATGCATTCTGTTTTATCAATAATAAGAAGATTCGACAAAGGTAGTTTATCTTGCGAGAAATAATCGAAGAAAGAAAAATAAAACACGCCGCTATTCAATAAAACAGGCCGCCATTCAAAAAGAAATCCACCGAGCTTTTGCATATTCCAAAAAAACAGATACCTTTGCAGCCGCAATTCGGGGTGTAGCTCAGCCCGGTTAGAGTACGCGTCTGGGGGGCGTGTGGTCGCTAGTTCGAATCTAGTCACCCCGACTGAATGCAAATCAAGGAGTTAAGCCGACGGCTTAACTCCTTTTGTTTTTCCGCTATGACACGTTTATGACACAAAAATTACGGTTTGAGGTGCGTTTGGAGAAGAAATAGAAAGAGAGGCAAAGGGTGTTTCGATAGAATTGGATGCGGTTGGATTGAGTGGAAAGTAGTGGATGAAGTGGGAGATATGACGCAGAGAATGACACAAAATAGAGGTATCCTACAACAAACAAACCCTACAACATTTGAAATCTTCCGGTTCTGACTATTCGTGATTGAAAGGATAGAAATCAGTGTCATTTCCAACGCCGTCTTGGTCATCATCGTGCTCTTTATCTTGTCCATGTCGGTGTGAGGCAGATCGGAGAAGACTTTCTTCTCGAACTTACCGTCGAACAACTCCAGCATGTGTGGTGGGGTGTAACTCACATTAGCGGCACTTTGGCACTGCTTTGTCGGCACTTTGGCACTGCTTTAGTGCCGCTAATGTTTCACCCTCTTGCGGGTCTTATGGAGATAGGCATACCGCAAGTGACCTTCATCAAGCCTCTACTTCTTAAGTATCTTCAAACTTTTTCGTTCACTGCCCACCTTCACCTTCACCACATACATCCCCGCCTTGAGCGACGATACGTTGAGCGAACACGGTTTAGCCTGCGAGGGCACGGAGAAGTGACGACTCAGCAACTGTTGCCCCGAGAGGTTGTAGAGGGATACTTCGGCCGTGCTCATGTCGGCACATCCCGAGGTGATGATCAGTTGGAGCGCCTCTTCCACCGGGTTGATGTACGTCACATTGAAGGCGGCCGGGCGGCCGGCTTCTTCGATGGAGGTGAGTGTGCTGCCCAGTAGCAGTCCTACGTTGCGTGTCAGTTGGTCGCCATCGGCATCGGTTACCGTGAAGCTGAAGGAGCCTAAGCGGGGAGTGCCTGCGGCGAAGCTGACCACGGCGATGCTGTCGTTCTTCATGCTGACGGAGCACTCTTCGAGCTTGCTGAAGGCATAGGTCGGCGAAGCGGTGAACCCGCGGGTGAGTGCCAGCAGGTTTACTTCGCACGAGGTGGCCGATTCGTCGGGGAAGTAGTGCGTGTCACCCATCCAGTCGAGGAACAGATTCAGGTGGGTGAAGCCGTCGCCGTCGGGATCGCCGTTGGCATCGCTGAAGTCTCCGGCGGGTGAGTGCGGGTTGGTGTGCGATACAATGTTCTCCCACCAGTCGGGCAATCCGTCGTGGTCGCTGTCGTAATCGGCCGGACGTTGCTCGTTTCCGTAATCTTCCCATCCGCCTACGTCGCCGGGTTGGTCAATGATGCCTTTGGTGCCGTCGGGTGCGTTGTAGCTGCCGCGATAGGTGAAGGTTCCGTCGCGGGTTTCACGAATCACGCGCTGGTCGTGTTCATCCAGGCAAGGCTGGGTGGCGCCGGCGTCGGAGAGCACGTATTTATACGAGGTGGCTGCCGTTTGCATCTGGGCATACGAGGGGAAGAAAGGCTCGGTTACCTGCCACTCGCTCGCCGGGATAGGCTGGTTGCTACTGTCTACTTTACGGCAGCCGTTGAGCATGTCGCCGAGGTTTTCGTAGTGCCCCTTGACGATGTTGCCGTTGCAGTAATACTTCTGGGTGCCGGTGCCCACATCTTCTTTTTGTCCGCTCAAGGCGTAGAAGAAGGCGCTTTCGGGGCCGGGTTTGTAGTAGTTGTTCACGAAGTTCACCTCATGTGCCCCACCGTCGGTGGTGCGGCGTCCCCAGTTGTAGACCACGTTGTTGAAAATATCGATACGTCCTTGGTAGGCGCCGTTGCCATCCAAGCCGCCCCCGAGACTCCAGTTGCGGCCGTAGTTGTGCGCCAACAGGTTGTGATGGTAACTCCCGATGTCGCCGCCTATGGTAGCGGCATAACCGTGCGACGTGCCCTCGGGATAGTTTTTGTGTCCGGCACGATTGAGTGTTTCCGAGATGAGGCTGTGCTGGAAAGTGTGGTTGCGGGCATTGCGTGAACTGGTAGCTTCGTCCATCGACCACGAGATGGAGGCGTGATCGATGATACAATGGTTCGATCCGCTCTGTCCCATACCGTCGGTGGTGCCGTTGTCGGAGCCTACGCGAAGACGCATGTGTCGGATGATGACATCGTTGACTCCTCCGATTCCGAAGGCGTGTCCGCTGATGCAGATTCCTTTACCCGGCGCCGTTTGTCCGGCAATGGTGATGTAGGGTTTGTTGATCGACAGGCGGCTGTTGAGGATGATGCGTCCCGACACGTCGAAGATGATGGTGCGGGGTGTGGTGCCGTAGATCGGGTTTTCGATGGCATCGCGTAAGCTTCCCTCGCCGCTGTCGTTCAGGTTGGTCACTTTGATGACGATGCCTCCGCGTCCTCCGCGGGCAAAGCGTCCGTATCCTTGGGCACCGGCGAATGCCAGTTGGCGGGTACGGAAATACCACACATCACCCTTGGTGAGGTTGCCTGCGGCATCGATTTCGTCGATGCGCCAGTAGTACTTGTTCATGTTGTAGAAGCCGACGAGCGGATAGGAAGTGGCCTCTTGCGTGCCCTTGTAGAGCGTACTTTGCGTGTCGGCTTGCCCCACGGCGATGGAATCGGTGCCGAAGTAGACGGCATGCGAGACGGCATTGGCCGCCGGTTTCCACGTGAGGGTGACTTGGTCGTTATCGGCATCGACATGTTCGTCGCGGTTGGTGGGGTAGGGCTGGTCGGCTTGTTTGTCGGCATCGCTCACACCCAGTTCGATGGCGTTGAGGATGACGTTCCGATGTTCCAGTCCCGAGCCTGCTACCACCCGGTATTCAAACACGGCATCGGCGCCCTCGGCCACTTGGAAGGTGGTGTAGCATTTGGTGGCTTCGCCGCTGCTTGTTGCGCGAATGGTGGAGATGAGGTTGCTTTGAAGGAGGGTTCCGTTGTACGACACGTTGAAAGGTGCCACGGTACCTGCCGTCCATCCGTCCACCTGATTGTGATAGGTCTGCAGGGTGTGCTGGCCGGCGGGCAGTCCTTTGATGCGCAGTTCGATGGCCACGTTGTCGTCGCCGGCTGCTATTTCGTCGGGGTTGATGAATACACCGTCGCTTATCAGCTTGGCCGTGCTGATGCCGGCTTTGTACCAGGTGGGTTTGAGGGTGCCCGTGCCGGTGGAGGTGAGCACGAGGGTGATGCCGTCGGATACCGCCAGCTCGGCGCTCTGTCCCGAGGGGACAATCCACGGGGTGAAGCCCGGTTCGTTGGTTTCGGCCTCTTGACGGCCACTCATGTTGAGGTCGATTTTCACGGGTTCGATGGCAACTGCTTGTCCTATGCAGAGCAGCATGCAAACAAAGGCTATTATTTTCTTCATTCTATATTGAGTATGGGGATTAGCGATTTCACAAAGTGACGGCTTGAATGGAACATCTGTACTCGCGGGCAACACCTGTGGAGTGCAAGGGGGTGAGTCGTTGCCGGTGGTTGGGATGAACACAAAAAAGCGCCTTTGCCTCACGGCAAAGACGCTGATTCATAGTTATATATTAAATTATAGAGAGTTTCGAATTCTATTACATGAGGAATCCGAGCAGTACACCGGCGGCCACTGCCGAACCAATCACACCGGCCACATTCGGACCCATGGCGTGCATCAGCAGGTAGTTGGTCGGGTCATATTCCAGACCTACTATTTGCGAGATACGTGCCGAGTCGGGTACGGCTGACACACCGGCGTTACCGATGAGGGGATTGATTTTATTTCCTTTCTTCAGCACAAGGTTGAATATCTTCACGAAGAG
>JAISHB010000069.1 GCA_031262785.1 Prevotellaceae bacterium | reverse complement strand
AGGTCTATTTTATAGATAAGTCCCAAGTCGTATACATTCACCGGAATTTCGGGATCGTACACGGTTTTGAGCATTTCCACAATCTTTTGTTCGGTTTCAAATGTACTCATACGGATTATTTAGTAGAAATTAGGCAGCAAAAATAGAAAAAAAGCGTAAACATGCAAAAGCGTTTACAACAAACCTTCGTCGGCGAAGCTGTAAAAGCTTTCATCGGTCACAACTAAGTGATCGATCAGGCGGATGTTCATCAAGTTTGCGCCTTGCTGCACGTGGTGGGTGAGCTGTCGGTCAGATGGTCCGGGACGCGGATTGCCCGAAGGATGGTTGTGGACGAGTGCCAGCTGCGTAGCCCGCTGCAACAGCGCTTCGCGCAAGATGGTCCGAACGTCGGCCACGGTTTGGTCGATGCATCCGATGCTGATGCGTACTTTGTTGATGATGCGGGAGGCTTGGTTGAGTAGCAAGATCCAAAATTCTTCGTAGGGCAGGTCGCACAAAAGCGGATGAAAGAGATGGTAGATGTCGCGCACTTCCCACTTTCCCAATTGATTGAGGTCGCCATCGGATGCGGCCAGAATCCGTTGCATCAGTGTCACTGCACTCTCATCGCGGTTTCCCGAGCCGATGAGTATGGCCATTAACTCGGCATCGGTTAAGGATTCGGCTCCTTTGGACATCATTTTCTCTCTGGGACGGTCTTCTTCAGGCCATTGGTTGATAGATAGTTTTTGCATTAGTGTAACGTAAAGTTGTCGGCCTCTTTCCATGCGGGAAACTTCCGACGGAATGTTTGCAGGGCATTCAAATCCAGTTCGATGGTGGCGTGGGCTTCTTCGTTGTCGGGAATGGAGGCGAGAGGTTCTCCTTTAAAAGAGTAGGCCACGCTTCCGCCGTCGTGCAACAATCCTTCGCCGTCGGTTCCCACGCGATTGACGCCGCACACGTAGCTCATGTTTTCCAAGGCACGTGCAGGCAGCAGCGTATCCCATACGGCGCGGCGGGAGGCCGGCCAATTGGCTGTGTAAAGCAGTAAATCATATTCTAAACAAACGTTGCGGCTCCACACGGGAAAACGCAAATCGTAACAGACAAGAAGCAGTATGTGCCAACCCCGATAGGTGATGACAGTACGCCGGGTGCCGGCGGTGAAGCTTTCGGTTTCCCGTCCCATACGAAAGAGATGGCGTTTGTCGTAAAACCATTCGTCGCCTTCGGGGGTGATGAAAAAGGCACGATTGTAGCAAGATGCGGCATCCCGATCGGTGGCGATGTGACTGCCGGCAAGTGCGAATTGATACCGGGCGGCCATTTGTCGCAGTGCGGTAAGTGTGTGGCCGTCGTTGGGTTCGGCTAACCGGTTACTTTCCATACTGAATCCGGTGGAAAAGGTCTCGGGGAGCAATACCAAATCGGTGGTGCCTGCAAGTGATTCTAATTGGGGGTGTAAACGATGCAGATTTGCCTGTTTATTCTCCCAAACGATGTCTGTCTGCAGAAGGGTGATGCGCATGATGTCAATAAGCGAAGTTCTTCGGATGTTTTCCTCGGAATCCGTGGTAATAGTGCTTTATTTCATTCAGCTCCCGTTCCACATCGCCGGTGGGCGTGATTGCCTTGGTGGCATAGATGGTGCGGGTGTGGTAATCGAAGGCAAAGAGTTGGATGGGAACTTTTGCTTGAAGCGCAATGTAATAAAATCCTTTTTTCCATTCGGCATTGGCCTTGCGGGTGGCTTCGGGAGTGATGGCCAGATGAAACCGGCTGCGACGCCCAAACTCTTCAGCCATTTGGTCGACCAGCGATGTGTTGCGGCGTCTGTCAACAGGAATTCCTCCAATAGCACGAAAAAAGAGTCCCAACGGAAAGAAAAACCACTCTTTCTTCATCATGAAGCAGGTGTTTCGTCCGATGGCGGTGTAGAACAGCTTGCCGATAAACAAATCCCAATTGGAGGTGTGAGGGGCAACACAGATCACGCATTTATCCACCTCGGGCAGGGTCACTTGAATGCTCCATCCCAACAAACGAAAGTAGATAAAGCGGCAAATGCTTTTTATCATGCCGGAGTGGCCGGTTGATTGAGTAATTCTTCCAATTCGGTCAGACCGTCCCATATTGTATTGGCCTCTTTGCGAAGATCGGCATGGAATTTTTTGTAGAACTGCTTGGCGTTGCCCGGCTCGGTATGGCTGATGCGGCTGATGAAGTCATTTCCCATTTGCAGGGTTTCCAGCATCAGGTCGGATGCTTTCTTGACGTGGCTGTCGGGTACAACGGCGTGGAGTAAATAGGCATGGAAATATAGGTTTTCCGTCAAAAGGGAGACCTTTTTCTTAAGTATTCTTCGAGTGGACATAATTTGTAGGTGTTAAATGAATAAAGAGGTTAATAGAGCGCGGTAAAGGTAGGTACTTTCTATGAATAAACAAGTCGTCGACTTCTTTTTTACGGTCGCTGTGCTGTTAGTCGGAAAAAAGCGCGAAATTTGCAACGCCTTGCAAACAAGGCACATACTAACCCCATTAAACAAGAATCAAAATGACAAAAAGTGCATTACAACTGGCACGGGCTACCTATCAGCCCAAATTACCGGAGGCTATGAAAGGAAATGTGCGTGTAGTGGCAGGCGCCGCCACCCAATCGGCTGCCGACCATGAAGCCATTGCCCAACTCTTTCCGAATACCTACGGTATGCCGCTGATTCGCCTCGAAGCTGCCAGCAACGAAGAAACACATTCGCTCAATTTCAATGTAGGAGTGATTCTATCCGGCGGACAAGCCCCCGGTGGTCATAATGTGATTTCGGGATTGTTCGACGGCATCAAAAGGCTAAATCCACAGAGCCGTCTCTACGGATTTATTCTTGGGCCGGGCGGATTGATAGATCATCAATACATGGAGCTTACCTCCGATATTATCGACGAGTATCGCAATACCGGAGGCTTTGATATTATCGGTTCGGGGCGTACCAAGTTGGAGAGTGCCGAGCAGTTTGAGAAAGGATATGAAATACTAAAAGAACTGGGCATTCGCGCCTTGGTTATCATTGGCGGCGACGATTCGAACACGAATGCTTGCGTGTTGGCCGAATATTACGCCGCCAAGAACTACGGCGTGCAAGTGATCGGTTGCCCCAAAACCATCGACGGTGATTTGAAGAACGAGATGATTGAAACCTCCTTCGGCTTCGATACCGCTTGTAAAGTCTACTCCGAGGTGATCGGAAACATTCAGCGCGACTGCAATTCGGCCCGTAAATATTGGCATTTCATTAAGTTGATGGGACGTTCGGCCTCGCACATCGCCCTGGAGTGTGCTTTGCAGGTACAACCCAATATTTGCATCATCTCCGAGGAGGTGGAAGCTAAAAACATGTCGTTGGACGACGTGGTGACCTTTATTGCCAAAGCAGTGGCTGCGCGTGCGGCCGACGGAAACAATTTCGGCACGGTACTCATTCCCGAGGGGCTGATTGAGTTCATTCCGGCCATGAAACGACTAATTGCCGAGCTGAACGACTTTCTGGCCGAGAATGCCGAAGAGTTTTCGCACATCAAGAAGTCGCATCAGCGCGATTACATCATCAGTAAGCTCTCGCACGACAATGCTGTGGTGTATGACAGCTTGCCCGAGAGCGTAGCACGTCAGCTTACGCTGGATCGCGACCCGCACGGCAACGTGCAAGTCTCGCTGATTGAAACCGAGACGTTATTGGCCGAAATGGTAGGCGTCAAGCTGGAAGGATGGAAACGCGCCGGAGAATACAACGGCAAATTTGCCACCCAACACCATTTCTTCGGTTACGAAGGGCGTTGCGCCGCTCCTTCCAACTACGATGCCGACTACTGCTATTCATTAGGCTACACGGCAGCGTTTCTCATCGCAAATGGAAAGACGGGTTACATGTCTTCGGTTCGCAACACCACGGCACCTGCCGATCAGTGGATTTCCGGAGGTGTTCCCATCACCATGATGATGAACATGGAGCGTCGCAACGGCGAGATGAAGCCCGTCATCAAAAAAGCGCTGGTAGAATTGGATGCGGCTCCCTTTATGACCTTCGCCGCCCGGCGGGAACAATGGGCGCGCAACACCGAATATGTATATCCCGGTCCGATACAATATTTCGGTCCCACGCAGGTGTGTGATCAGCCCACAAAAACGTTGCAGTTGGAGCAGCAGGCGAAGAAATCCTCCTTATAAGAACTCGCAGAGTTCAATTAGATCATCAATTAAGTGAGTGGGCTTGAATGGAAATTCCATTCGCCCATTCACGTTATAATAGGCTTGTTTCAAGCCTATTTCTTTTGCCCCCACCATATCATTGACCCAATTATCGCCAATCATGAGCGAAGTGCTCAATTCCGACTGGGTGCTGGAGAGCGCGTAGTAGAAAATCTCGGAATTAGGCTTGAGTACGCCGATGTCTTCGCTGAGGATGACCTGTTTGAAGTAGTGGTCGATGCCGGCAGCCTGCATTTTCAACCCCTGCAGTTCGCGGAAGCCGTTCGAGAGGATATAGAGGTTGTAACGGGGTGAAAGATACTCCAACACCTCTTGCGCGTGGGGCATCAAGCCTGTTTTGGTGGTCACCACGTTGAAAAAGTCGGCGGCAAAGGCATTTGCCAGCTCGTCATCGTGTATGCCCACCGTTTGCAATGGATAGCGGAAACGTTCCCTGTTGAGCTCCTCTTTCGTGATTTGCGCGTTGCCGTATGCATTCCACAGCGCGCCGTTTCGGGCCTCGTAGAGTTCATAGAAGTGATCGAAGCTCTCGAAAAAGCGATCGTAGCCATAGTAGTTGTACATTTCCACAAACGTGTCGTGCGCGTTCTGCGAGAATGCCCAAAGAGTGTCGTCGAGGTCGAAAAACAGATTTTTATATGCCATACGTAGCAAAGATACGACAGTTTCGGCAGCTACCACCGCTCCACGGTGATTTTCCCGAACAAACCGGCCGGAATTAACGCTTTCTCCTTCATTCTATACCTGGCGTTGGTCCAGATGCCCTCGAACGGCGCCTTTCCCAGCTCTTTTCCCAGCAGCGCATTCGCCCACGTGTTGGTCACCTCGATGGTGAGCTTGTTAAGCCCTTTTCGCAGCGCCCGGGTGATGTCGGCGCGGTAAGGCGCCGTCCAAACGGTGCCGCACGGGATGTCGTTGAGACGCACGGTGGCCACATTGCAGAGGTGCTCGAAGCGCAGGAAAACGTCGTCGGGGATTTCCCCGTTCCAGGTGAATTCGGTTTGGTAGCACGCTGTTCCGGAGTAGTACCGGATGCGGTCGTCCGACGCGGTTCGCCAATCCAGCAAAGTGTCGCTTCTCAGCTGCACGCCCGTCTTGGGGAACGAAATCTGCCACGAGGCGGCCTCCAGCGGTTGCGTTTGCGATGCCCGGCGCCCTGGCAGCGCCTGCCGAGCGGCTGTTTTTTCCGAAAACGGCGTAGCGGCGGCGGGAAGCACGATGAAAACCGACTCATACGGAGCCAAACCGAGCTGCACGCGGGTGCGTCCGTCTACCTCTTTGTAGCGGGCGGGCGTGATGCTTCCCGTTACCGGATTCCACAGCTCGGCGGTGCGCCCGCTGATGCGAAGTGTGGCGGTGAAGGTGCGCAGGGTGTCGGTTTGGTTGGAAAGGAAGACGATATCAGCCTGGTCGCCGCGCCGGTGTGTCCAGGCGATGTTTTTGGGGACGACTACGTCGGGCGGCAGCCCGTAATCGGAAAAATCTTCCTCGAGGAAGGGCACGACCGGGATGAGGAGTCCCTTGGCCGATAGCTCGTCGATTTTTCGCCTCACCGGCGGGGAATAAAGACCGGCGTTGGGATTCATCGGTCGGGAAAGCGGCAAAATCAGGATGCGGTAGGAGGCGCCGCCGGGTAGTACCATCCGTCCGTTCTCCATTTTGGCCAGCCGTAGCAGCGCGTCCTTGTTGAACGAGTCGTAGGCATATCCGCGCAGCGGATTGACCCAATCCTCGGAGGTGGTGATGCCCGAAGAGGCCGTCACGCCCACGGGCAGCTCGCGCGTGGGCTGCCCGTCGTTGGCCAGCCGCCGTTTTTCTTCGTTCACCTTTTCGCGGCCGAAGATGCCCGGCAGCCAGGGCAGCAGGCGGTCGGGAAGGATAGCACGCCGGGGAATCTCCTCGCCGGTGAACACCGCCACGTCGGCCACCGGCGTTCCATACTGAAGCAGCGCCTGGCAACGCGAAACATAGTCGGTGAAAGCCTTGCCGCCGTCGAAAAACCAGGTTTGGTCGCGCTGAAAGAAGAGTCCGATGCCCTCGAGGGTGATGCCGGGCGCCCGATCGAGGTAGGGGTTGTGAGCGAAGACGTGGTAGAACAATTTATTCGTTCCCAGCGCAAATTGCCGGTCGAGTAGCGGTTTAAGCATGGCCGGGTGTTCGTTCCACACCCCGCGGACTTGGGTAAATCCCTCGCTTTGAATCAATTTCTTGCCGTAAATGTGTGCGCCGCTGATGGCCTCGAGCATATCACTGGGTTTGTCGTGCGTGGGGCTTTGCAGCCAGAATTCTCCCATCGGACGGTCGACATATTGGAAGTGTTCCATCCCATCGGTCACCATCGTGGGAGCGGTGCACTCGGCCGAGAGTTCGCAGCCCCATTTTTTCGCACATTCGGCCACGGTGGCAAAGAAGACCTCCGAAGTTAGCTCGGCAATGGTGGTGCGCACGTCCAGCAACACCTTTTCGGAGCGGCGCGCATCCTCCAGCGGCACGCCGGCCAGTAGGGGAAGATAGGGGAGCAAATCGTAGCCCCGCCGCGCCGCAAATTGCGCGGCAAAGCCGGCGCCCCAGTTTTGGCTGGCACATTCCCAGCTGTCGACGTGCATAAACTTCAAAACACGGCGGGCTACCGCCGGATCGGTATGCGTGAAGACGGCACCGAACCAATTTTCCACTTGCTTGCGTACGGCGGCGGCATTGAACTTGTCACACTCCAATCCTTTGCCGCGGCCGCCCGTGTCGTTGTGCATGCCCGTGGAAGTGTGTCCCATGCGCAGGATACGCCAGGTTTGGCCGGCGGGCAGGGTGAGGCTGCGCAACGTGTCGCCGTGCAGCTGCCCGGTCAGGTCGATGAGCCGGCCGAGCGGCACGCAATCGCTCGCGCCGACCTCGCGGGGATCGGTTTGGTCGGCGATGCGCCAAACGATGCCCGATTTCCCCTCCCACTGGTTGATTCGCGCCTCGTCGCTCAGCGTGATGCGCTTCACCTTGAGGGTGGCCTTCCATTTGGCCGCATCCAGGTCTTCGCTGCCCGGTTCGGTGCCCTCGGGCGACCAGGTGAAGCGAAAATAGCGCGCCGTGGTGGGCGGCACCGACCAGGTGAAGGGAATCCCCAGCTGTTGCCATCCTTGCCGCGCCGGGGTGAGTGTTTTCACAGGGGTATAGGCGAGCCCGTCGTCACTCGCCTCCAAGCGGAGGCGTTGCGCCTGAAAATTGTTTCCCGCCGGGGCAATCTGCACGCTTCGGCAGGTAAACGGACGCTCGTAGGCCAGCACGATGGCGCAGGGCGCAGTGGCGCGGATGGTGCCGTCGGCATCTATCTCGGCCTGCGCCACGCTCAGGCGCGGGCGCTGCGTGTCGGGACGTCCGGCCAGCGGAATGGCCACGGTGCGCAGGTCGCGGTAGAATCCCCGGTAGCTTTCGGGTTGGGGGAGCACCAGCGAGGCTATCTTTGCTCCCTCCACGATGGTGTCTGTCCACACCACCTTTTGCATCGACTCTTCGGGGGTAATCCACGGCCCGCCGGCCAGGGCGAAGCCGTCACAGATGTGCATGCCCAGCTGCAGCCCCAAACTGTCGGCTTGCTGCAAGGCGTAGCCCACCGCGTGCCACCACTCGGGCGTGAGCTGGTCGAGGGGCGCGGCGAACTCGGGGAATCGCGACGAATCGCGTATGGGCATCAGGTAGGCTCCTCCCAGCCCCACCTGCTTCATGGCGTGCAGGTCGGCGCGGATGCCCGGGAGCGAAACGGCGCCGTTCATCCAGTACCAGAAGCACCACGGGCGCGCCTGGTCGTCGGGGTGATGGAAACGGTTGCGCAGGTCGGCGATTTGCGCGCCCGCGGAGATGCACAAGGCAGTTGCCATTAAAAACAGGCATAAAAGGGCTTTTTTCATGGGATATTTTTTGATTTCACCCCCAACCCCCCTAAAGGGGGCTTAGATAGCGCATCTCCACCCCCAAACCCCCTAAAGGGGGCTTAGATACTGTGGAAGAAACAGTGGTAACTAAGTCCCCTTTAGGGGATTTAGGGGTGAGGAACTTATTTCGTTCTATTCTCATCGAAATCGCAGCACGACAGCCCCCGCGTATTCCCCCTGCACCCATTTGGGTTGCGAAGAGGGGCCGATGAGGTCGGTCGTGTTCACCTTGTTGCGGACGGCCGGGATGACGTGCAGCAGCGAGATGCCGCTTTCGGGCAAGGTGTAGAGCAGGCGGTCGCGTCCGTCGCGGGGCTGGTAAATCCCCACACAGGTGTGAGGCGTGAGGTTGGTCAGGCTGATTTCCCCCTCGCGGGTGAAGAGATTCATCCAGGAGACGTGCGCGAAATAGCCCTTAAACTCCGGATAGGTGAAGCTTTCGCCCGGAACAGGGTCGTTGTAGTCGTTTTGCCACAGATTGTAGGTCACTCCCTGCGTGCGGTTCTGCCACACGCGATACGGCCCGTCGCCCAGCCATGTTTTGCTGCGCACCATGCTTTCGGGATAGTCGAACCGGATGCCCATGAGTTCCACCACGCCGTCGAAGCCGTAGAGATAGTCTAACCGGAGCGCGCCGTCGGCGTAGAGGCTCCAGCGTGCCTGCCGCAGGTTGCCCAGACGATAAGCAGCCGTCAGCACGAGTGCCGTGTCGGCGGGCGTGACCTGAAAGCCGGCAAACTGCGCCGCGTCGGTAAACTCGGTGTAGGTGCGCTCTTTTTTCTTGGCGTCGGCATCGTCGTGGTTGTAGAACTGGTCCAGAGAACGGTCGGCGCGGCGGGCGGCGATGAAGCGCGGCCCCGAGCCGAAGCTCAGCGTGCGCCCTGCGGCGGTTTTCACTCCCGTCAGGTAGCCGGTTTGTTTACTGAAGCTGTATCGATTGCCGCCGGCCGCCAGGATGAGCACGCTGTCGGTCTGGCTGTCGACCTCCGGTTGGTTGCCGGCCGCCCGGGCGGGTTGGGGCATGTTACCGAGCCGGTAGGACCAACGGTAGAGCGTATCGCCGGCCACATCGACGGCCGTGAGCAGCAGCGCCTCTGCCCGGTCGGGCGGCTGGGGCAGGGTGATCGTTCCGGCGCTGTGCGGCGCCACATCGGGGCTGCGGAGCTTCCCGCTACTGAGGATTTCTACGTTTCCCTCCGGCGCGGTGGCCGGCGGGAAGGTGACGTATTGATAAGAGAAGGCGCACTGCTTCAGGTTCAGGAAATCGTAGCGATTCTCCACGCGGAGCGTGCCGTCGGCTGGTCGGTGCGGCTGCACGGGGCACCACACCTCCTTGACGGTGAAAAAGCTTCCTTCCGGCTCGTGGTGCGGTCCCACCAAGCCGTCGGCGCCATAGTTGCCCTGATTGTCGACGATTCCATTCAAGTCGGTGCGCACGACGCCCTCGTCGGCCAGCATCCAGAGGAATCCGCCCACCGTTCTGGGGTGACGTCGCATCACCTCCCAGTAGTCGTAGAGGCCGGCGCCGCCGCCGCCGTCGTAGAGGCCGTGTAAGAACTCGGTGGGCATCCACAACTCGGGCAGCCGCATATATTCCTGGCTTTCTCCGTAGGAGCGGTAGTGCATGGTCTCGAATCCGCCGAAATTGCCTTGCGGATGCAGCACGGGACGACGCTGGGGGTCGTACTTGTGAAACTCGCCGTCGAGCTGCGTGTTCCATCCCTTTTCGTTGCCGTTGCTCCACCAAATGATGCTGGGATGGTTCACATCGCGACGAACCATCTCTTCGACAAGCTTAATGCCCGTGGGCGTGTCATATTTGCCGTGCCATCCGCCCAGTTCGTCCATCACGTAGAGGCCGAGCGAGTCGCAGAGCCGGAAAAAGTCGGGATCGGCCGGATAGTGCGAGAGCCGCACCGCATTCATGTTCATCGCCTTGATGAGGCGCACATCCTCTAAGTTTTTGGCAAAACTAAGCGTGCGGCCGCTCTGGGGACGAAAGCTGTGGCGATTCACGCCCCGAATGGTGATGCGCGTGCCGTTCAGGTAGAGTCCGTCGCCCGGGCGCACCTCGATGGTGCGGAAACCGAAGCGTTCGCTCAGGCGGTGCAGCACGCGCCCCTCGACATCGCGCAACCGGAACTGCGCGTGGTAGAGCGTGGGCGTTTCGGCCGTCCAACACGAGGGCTTTGTCACCTGCAACGCTATTTCGGCATGGTCTGCCCCGGCGGCCACCGGCGTGCTGGATTGGGCTACCGTTTTCCCGGCCGCGTCGGTGAGCGTCACCTCGAGGGTGCCGCCCGCCGGGGCGGCGCTGAGCTGCGCCGTGGCCGAAAAGGCGCCGTCGGCGCGGGCGTCGAGCGCCAGGTGCTGGATATAGAGGGGGGGATTGATTTCGAGGAAGACCGGACGGAAGATGCCGCCGAAATTCCAGTAATCGGCGCGCCGCTCGGCCAGATTGACGCTGGCGTTGCTGCTCTCTTTGCTCACGGTGGCTTCCAGCAGATTTTCGTCGCCGTAGCGGAGCAAATCGGTGATGTCGTAGCTGAAACGGTAGAAGGCGCCCTGATGCGTGCTTCCGGCTTTGCGTCCGTTGATTTTGACCTGGGTATCGGTCATGGATGCCTCAAAAACCAGCGTGATGCGCTGCCCGCGCCACTGCTCGGGCACCGAAAAACGGTATTTGTAGAGTCCCTGTTCGGCGGCGATGCCCTCGGGGAATGCTTTCCCGTAGAAACCGATGCCGTATTGGTATTTTCCGAATCCCTGCAGCTCCCAGCACGAGGGAACGCCGATGGTAGTCCACCGTCCGGAGTTTTGTCCGTCGGTACAGAAGAATTCCCACTGCACGGGGTCGTCCGCGCCGCGGCCGGAGAGATAGACACGACGGGTGGTGGTAGCGTCATCCGGGGAGGCTCCGAACGCGGGGGTGGTCATGCCGCACCAGGCCAGCAGGCAGACCGATAGGAGGTATTTCATAGGAGAGTTGTTTTTTTCCCAGAAAGACGGGTGGCGGGGGGAAATGTACCCTTGTTAGATTGGACGAGGGTGTGTCAAAACGTCAAGCGCCTTTCATTTCCCCTCCTCCGGGGAGGAGGGGTGCCCGCAGGGCGGGGTGGTAGGATTATAAATTAGAGGAATGAAGCCGTATTTTGTCCGACCACCCCGTCGCTTCGCGCCACCCCTCCTGCCGGCAGGAGGGGAACTTTTCACCCCCAAACCCCCTGAAGGGGGCTTAGATAGCGTCTTTTCACCCCCAAACCCCCTAAAGGGGGCTTAGATAGTACTCCCAACAGTAGTAACTAAGCCCCCTTTAGGGGGTTTGGGGGTGGGGATTTATGATTCTAAGCCCCCTTTAGGGGGTTTGGGGGTGGGGATTTATGATTCCCTCCCCGCAGGGCGAAACGGCGCAAAAACCCCTTACCCTTGCGGGGGTTCCTCTTCGCCGTCGTCGCCGCCGCCGCCGTTCTGGTCGCCGTCGTCCGGGTCGCCGGCATTATTGGGTTTCCCCTTCTGATGGAGCACGTCGCGCTGGAAATGGAGAATCTCGGCGTTGACAAACGAGATGAAATCCAGATAGTTGGCATCGCCTTCGAGCTGCACGTGGGCGTTGACGGTCTCCACCAGCTCGCGGTAGGCGCGATCGGTGGCGGCGCGTGCCGTTTTCAGGGCGCCGTTGACGTGCATCTTCTGCTCTTCGGTGCGTTGGGTCATCAGGCTGATCACCTGCTTGTTGGCCGTCTCCATATTATCCACGATGATGCCGATGCCAAGCCGGGCGACCTCCTTGGCATACTTGCCGCGCAGGTCGGTAATGAGGTTGAGCATCATGCCGTTGTTGTGGTCGATCTGGCCGTTGGTTTTGTAGGCATAATCTTTCAACATCTGCTCGAGCGTGGCGCCGGCGGGCTGCATATCGGGCACCGCGGCAAATCCCGATACGGTTTTGCGCAGCGACGAATAGAAGGTGTTGCGCTGCTTGTTGGCGGCGCGTATCTCTTGGGTAAATAAGCTCTTGGTGGTGAGTTTGAGGGCGGCATCTTCGGCCTCGAGCGCCTTTTTGAGCGCGTTCACCTGCGTACCTGCCCACCGGACAACGACCGGCGTGTTTTCGGCCTTGTTTACGATTTCGGTCATGTAGAAAAAGTGTGCGCCGCTGTTCATCGCCCCGGTGCCTAAAGAATTGATCTTCATAATTGGTTTTGTTTATATGAAACGGTTTAAATAAATGTTGTTTGTGTCTCTGTTTGTGAAAGACGGCGCAAAAGTAATCGGATGGAGGAAAAAACCAAGCGACGGCCTCGAAAAATATACAAAATTTAAGGAAAACGGCGTCGCGGGCGTCCAAGTGTTAACAGAATGGCTCATTTCTTTAACATTTCGCCGCCCGCCGCCCGGGATGTTCAGCTTTTGGTGCAGCGGGTGGCCAAGTGTGAAAGGAACGGGGCAATCTGTTCACTTTTCGCCATCCGCCGTGCCGTATTTACACAAAAAAGCGTACTTTTGCCGCGATTCCCTCCGGAATCGATTCCGAACAATGAAAATTATCGACCTGATAACGAGCGGGGCGCACACCGCCTTCTCGTTTGAAATATTACCCCCGCTCAAAGGCACCGGCATCGACAGGTTATACCGCACCATCGAGGCCTTGCGTGCGTTCAACCCGCTCTACATCAACATCACCACGCATCGGAGCGAATATGTCTACCGCGAACGCCCCGACGGCGTTTTCGAGCGCAACCGCCTGCGGCGGCGCCCCGGCACGGTGGCCGTGGCCGCAGCCATCCAAAACAAGTATGACATCCGCGTGGTTCCGCACCTGCTCTGCAGCGGGTTCACCCGCGAAGAGACGGAATATGTGCTGCTCGACCTGCAATTCCTGGGGATCACCGATCTGCTGGTCTTGCGCGGCGACAAAGCACGCCACGAGGCTGTTTTCACCCCCGAGCCGGGCGGCTACGCCCACGCCATCGAGCTGGAGGAGCAAATCAACCGCTTCAACAGCGGACGCTTCGAGGACGGCTCCGAAATGATGCAGACCGCCACCCCCTTCTCCTACGGCGTGGCCTGCTACCCCGAAAAGCACGAGGAAGCGCCCAATATGGAGCGCGATCTCTACTGGCTCCGGCGCAAGGTCGAAGCCGGCGCCGACTATGCCGTCACGCAGCTGTTTTACGACAATCAGGCCTATTTCCGCTTTGTCGAGCGGGCACGGCAGGCGGGAATCGAAGTACCCGTCATCCCGGGCATCAAACCGCTCCGAAAAGCCTCGCAACTGAGCACGATTCCCAAAACCTTCAAGGTGGATGTGCCCGAAGAGCTGGCGCGGGCGGTGCTGGCCTGCCGAAACGACGACCAGGTGGAGCAGGTGGGCGTGGAGTGGTGCGTGCAGCAGTGCAAAGAGCTGGTCGCCCGCGGCGTTCCCAGCATCCACTTCTATTCCGTGGGGGCGACCGAGAGTATCCGTCGGGTAGCCGCCCAAATCTATTAACGAACCCGTAAACCCCTCGCGCATCGTGCTATTTAAAGATATCATCGGACAGGAAGAGACCCGTCGACACCTCCTACAAGAGGTGAGGGAACAACGCGTCGCCCACGCGCAGCTTTTCTGCGCCCGGCCGGGCGCCGGCGCCCTGCCGCTGGCCATGGCCTATGCGCGTTACCTGCAGTGTGAGCGTCCGGGGGCGGAAGATGCCTGCGGGGAGTGTCCCTCGTGCCTGCAGTGGAACAAATTGGTGCATCCCGACGTCCACTTCACCTTTCCTATCTATAAAAAGAGCGCAACCAAGCCCGCCGTCTCGGACGACTTCATTGCGCCGTGGCGCGAGCTGCTGCTGCGCTCGCCCTACTTCAGCTACGCCCAATGGCTCGAGCAGCTCGACAGCGAGAAGCAACTCTACATCTACGTGGACGAGAGCGATGCCATCCTGCGCCGTTTCAGCCTCAAATCGATGGCCGGCGGCTACAAAATCGGCATTATCTGGCTGCCCGAGAAGATGTATAAAGACAATGCCTTCGGAAACAAGCTGCTCAAACTGCTCGAGGAGCCGCCCGCCCAAACGCTCTTCCTGCTGGTGAGCGAACAGCCCGAACAGTTGCTCCCGACGATACTGAGCCGGACGCAGCGCATCCGGATTCCGCCCCTTTCGGAAGAGGAGATTGCCCGCGCCTTGGAAACGCGCTACCGCGTGGATGGCGTAGAAAGCCGCCACTTGGCTCACCTGGCCGGCGGCGACTTCACGCGTGCCCTCGAGGCCATTCACTTAGATGGCCAGAGGCAGGAGTTCTTCGAGCTGTTTGTCAGCCTCATGCGCCTGTCGTACGCCCGCAATGTCAAGGAGATGAAGCGCTGGAGCGAGCAGGTGGCCGCCCTGGGACGCGAACAGCAGAAAAACTTCCTGGCGTATGCCCAACACCTGCTGCGCGAAAACTTTATCTACAACCTGCACCTGCCCGCACTCAATTACATGAGCACGCCGGAGGCGGATTTTGCCGTGCGCTTCGCCCCGTTCATAAACGAGGGCAACGTGCGGGGCATTCTGCACGAACTCTCCGAGGCCGCCCGGCACATCGAACAAAATGTCAACGCCAAGATGGTTTTCTTCGATTTTTCCCTGAAAATGATTGTACTCATCAAAAATAGATAAGAACGCATGATAGCATTTAAGTTACATAACGGAAGCGGAGGCATCTGCTGCCGTAGTTGCGGCAAACAAGACAAACAACTCAACTCGTACGACTGGTTGGCCGACGTTCCGGGAAATACCGACGGATGCGACCTGGTGGAGGTGCAGTTTAAGAACACCCGCAAAGGCTACTACCACAACAGCAACGGTTTGGAGCTGGAAAAGGGCGATGTGGTGGCCGTGGAGTCGTCGCCCGGGCATGACATCGGTGTGGTCACGCTCACCGGTCGGCTGGTGCCCTTGCAAGTTAAAAAAGCCAACCTCAAGTCCGAGGGCGATATCCGACGCATCTACCGCAAGGTTAAACCCGTGGATATGGAGAAATACAACGAGGCGAAAGCACGCGAACATCCCACCATGATTCGGGCGCGGCAACTGGCCGCCGAGCTGAAGCTGAATATGAAAATCGGCGATGTCGAGTTTCAGGGCGACGGCAACAAGGCCATCTTCTACTATATTGCCGACGAACGGGTCGATTTCCGGCAGCTCATCAAGGTATTTGCCGAGGTCTTTAAGGTGCGCATCGAGATGAAACAGATTGGCGCGCGCCAGGAAGCGGGCAGAATCGGGGGCATCGGCCCCTGCGGGCGCGAACTTTGCTGCGCCGCCTGGATGACTTCGTTCGTTTCGGTCTCCACGGTGGCGGCACGCTATCAAGACATCTCGCCGAACCCGCAAAAGCTGGCAGGACAGTGCGCAAAGCTCAAGTGTTGCCTCAACTACGAGGTGGATTGCTACGTGGAAGCCTCCAAACGCTTCCCCTCACGCGAGGTGGAGCTGGAAACCAAAGACAACACCTATTTCTTCTTCAAATCGGACGTTTTGGCCAACAAGGTGACCTACTCCACCGACAAACAGATACCGGCCAACTTAGTTACCATCTCCGGCAAGCGGGCTTTTGAGGTCATCGGAATGAATCGGCGGGGCGTCAAGCCCGAAAGTCTGCTGGAAGACACGCGTCAGCAGACGCCGCGCAAGGGTACCGACCTGGTGGAGCAAGAGAGCCTGACGCGGTTCGATTCGTCGCGCCGCAAGAAGCGTCGGGGCAAAGGACAACCCTCGTCAGCAGGCGGAGGGCAGCCGAAGGCCTCCGCGCAACCCTCGCCGGGGGGCGGAGGGCAGCCGAAGGGCTTCGCCCCACCTCAGAAAGGAGCAAACCCCGGCCGCGGAAACGACCGTCGTCCCGCCCGGCCGGAAAAACGGGGCAATCGCAATGACGCTCCGCAGTAAACCGCTCGCCTCAAGGCTTCGCGCCGCCCTGGGGGCGGCGCTGCTGGGCGGCCTGCTGCTGGCCGGCTGCCGCGAACAACTTGTTTTCTATTCCTACCGTGCGTTGCCCCCCGCGGGCTGGACACGGGGCGATACGCTCTTTTTCGAGGCTACGCTGCCCGATTCGGCGGCGTGCTATCGTCGCGTGGTGGAGGTTCGCACCCGCGGAAGCTATCCCTATCGTTTTTTGCCGGTGGAAGTGGGTTGTTTTTCGCCCGACGGGGCGTTGTTGTCGGTTGACACGGCCACCATCACCGTGGCCGATGCGCGGGGTAACTGGTTGGGCGAGGGATGGGGCGGATTGTATGAAACGGGCGCTCCGCTGCCCGTGCGCTGCCTGGGGCGCGCCGGCGTGTACCGGTTCTATGCGGTTTGCCTGCTGGACGACGCCCGGGTGCCCGCCGTGAACGATGTGGGATTGAAACTGACGCTGGAGTAGCGCCCGCCCCCGTTAAAACCAGTCGAAACGACGCTTGCGCTCGGCATCGATGCGCAACAAAATGAAAAGCAGGATGGTGAAGCCCCACAGCGACGAGCCTCCGTAGCTGAAAAAGGGCAGGGGGATGCCAATGACGGGGGTGAGTCCCAAGGCCATGCCCACGTTGACGAACAGGTGGAAGAAAAAGATGCTGAGCACCGAATAGCCGTAGACGCGGCCGAAGAGCGTGGGCTGACGCTCCGAAATGTGAATGAGCCGCAGCAGTAGCGCCAAAAACAGCATCATGACCACCGAAGCGCCCACAAATCCTTGCTCTTCGCCGATGGTGCAGAAGATAAAGTCGGTGTCTTGCTCGGGAACGTACTTGAGTTTGGTCTGGGTGCCGTTGAGAAACCCTTTTCCCAAGAATCCGCCCGAACCGATGGCTATTTTCGACTGATTCACGTTGTAACCGGCACCCGTGAGGTCTTCGGTCATTCCCAACACCACTTCGATGCGCGTGCGTTGATGTGCTCCCAAAATATGATGGAAAAAGTAGTTGCTCGAGAGCAGAAATCCAATCGAGAGCACCACAAAGAGCGCAATCATGGCGTAGCTGACCATTCGCTCGCGCAGGGCAAGAAAAAGCAGGTAGCCCACGCACAGCGCACACAGGGCGTAGAGCAACCAGTTTAAATCGAGCGGAAACAGCCAGAGGGCGCAGCACACGCCGGCCGGCAGCACGCTGCCCAGGGCAATCAGGATGGTGCGCGCCGCGATCCACCGCCGCGAATAGACCCGCGCCATCCCTGCGGCCGACAGCAAGATTAACAGCAACACGGCGAAGATTCCCACCGAGGTGGGAGTCGCTCCCAGCATCTGGTCGCCAAACCGAATGCCCACCACGAAGAAAACAACGGCACACAGCCCGGCGTATAGCACGGCGCCCGACATTCCTTCGCGATAAAGCATCAGGAAGAAGGCGGTGAAGACCAGCGCCGATCCGGTTTCGTGTTGCATCACTATCAGCAGCATGGGCAGGAAGATGAGACCCAACACCACGCAGGTGGTTCGCCAATTCTTGATGGAAAACGAGTACATGCTCATGTATTTGGCCAGCGCCAGGGCGGTGGCGAACTTAGCGAACTCGGCCGGCTGCAAACTAACGGGGCCGAGCACCAACCAGGAGTGGGAACCCTTCGTGTCGGGAGCAATAAAGATGGTGACCACCAGTAGGGCTACCACGACGATGTAGATGATGAAGGCCAGGATGTCGTAGAGGCTCTCTTCGAGCATCAGGAGCACAAAGGCAATCCCGAAAGAGCAACAAATCCATAGCAATTGTTTCCCCGAACGGGTCGAGAGGTCCCAAAAGGCGTGGTCGCCGAAATCGTAGCTGGCTCCGCAAACGCTCAGCCATCCGAAGGCCAGCAGGACGATGTAAATGCCGATGGTCACCCAGTCGAGCGACTTCCAGGTGCTATCTCTCTTCGTTCCCATAGGGTATGACGCTACTAATGAGTGTTTCGGCCAACTTTTCGCTGGCCGGCGAGAGTTTTCCCGTTAGATATTGCTCCATCATGAGCGCGCCGTACGGAACGCCGTAGCGGGCGCCCCATCCGCCGTTTTCCACATACACGGCAATGGCGATTTTGGGCTGATGCAACGGGGCGAAGCCAATAAAGGCCGAATGGTCGTGACCACGGTTCTGCGCGGTGCCTGTTTTGCCGCAAACTTCCACATTGGGCAGTATCGTGCCGGCAGCCCGGCAAGTTGCGCTACCTGTTACTCCTGTCACGGCCGCACGCATGCCTGCTGCTACGGTTTCGTAATGCTCGGGGGAGATCGTGGTCTGTTTTTTGGTACGAAACAGGGTGTCGATCCGGTTATCCTGTATCTCTTTGACCATGTGCGGGGTGATGTAGTAGCCGCGATTGGCAATGGTGGCCGAAAGATTGGCCATTTGCAGCGGGGTACTCAATACTTCCCCCTGACCGATGGCAATGCTGATCACCGTTAGTCCGTTCCACGAATTTCGATAGGCTTTGTCGTAAAACTTGGCGTTTGGAATAAATCCGGCCTTTTCGCTGGGCAAATCGGTCCCTAATCGATAGCCGAAGCCTTGCGAAACCATGTAATCCTTCCAAACGGTGATGGCTTTCTGCGCGGAGCCGTATTTCTTGTCGCCAAACATGCGGAAAAGCCCCCAACAGAAGTAGGCATTGCAGGAGGTGGCAATCGCGGGTATGAGCGCCAGCGGGGAGGCGTGCGCGTGGCATCCTACGTGCAGGTTGCCGTAATGGAAGCCGCGGGCGCACGAAAAGGCGGTGGAGGGTTGGATAATCTCTTCTTGCAGGAACGTCAGGGCTTGCGCGGTCTTGAATGTCGAGCCCGGCGGGTAAACGCCCATGATGGCGCGGTTCAGCAACGGTTTTTGACGGTCGGCTTGCAGGAGCTGGTGATTTTTGCCGCGTTGCCGGCCAATCATCAGGTGCGGGTCGAAGGTAGGAGAGGAGACCATGCAGAGAATCTCGCCTGTTTTGGGTTCGATGGCCACGATGGCGCCGATTTTATTCTTCATGAGCCGCTCGCCGAGCATTTGCAGCTCAATGTCCATGCTAAGCGTGAGGTTTTTGCCCGGAATGGAGGGCACATCGTCTTGTCCGTTCTTGTAACTGCCTTGAATGCGTCCGTGTGCATCGCGCAACAAGATTTCCACTCCTTTTTCGCCCCGAAGATAGGGTTCGTAAGACTTTTCAATGCCTTGTTTGCCGATGTAGTCGCCGCGGATGTAATAATCATCGTCTTCTATCTCTTTCATGGATACTTCGCCGATGTCTCCCAGTGTATGTCCGGCTACCTGGTAGCTGTACTGCCGAATGGTTCGGCGCTGGATGGAAAAGCCGGGAAACTTGAACAGTTTCTCCTGGAATACGCCACACTCTTCTGCCGAGAGCTGCGTCATGAAGGTTTGTTCGGTATAACGCGAGTAGCCGGGGTTCATGCGGCGGTTTCGCACGTCTTGCATGCGTTTGTCGAACTGTTCTTTCGAGATGTTGAGCGTCCGGCAGAAATCGGCGGTATCCAATGCGGTTACTTCGCGCGGCACGAAGTTGATGTCGTAGGCGGGTTGGTTAAAGACCAAAAGTTTTCCGTTGCGGTCGTAAATGGCACCGCGCGAGGGATATTGTATCTTTTTGAGGAAGGCATTGCTGTCGGCATTCTTTTTATAGGTGTCCGTCATGATTTGCAGGTCGAAAAGCCGCACGAGAAAGAGCAAAACAATCGCAACGGCGGCTCCTCCTATCACAAACTTGCGCTTTTCAAACGTGTAATCTTTAACCATGACAAAAGTGCGGGTAGAGGGGGTGTTTAAACGGCTAATTTCTTCGCAAACCTTCTACGGCAAAGATGCAAATGCTGGTAAGTGCCGAACAGGCTGCAATGCGCAGCAACAACAAGCCAATATGCTCAAAAGAAAAGAACTCGATGGATAGCAACAACGTGTGATGTATCACTACGGCCGTGAGTACGAACTTCACAAAGGCGGATCCGCCCAATGAAGCCGTGGATGGAACGATATTGTCCAAACCCTCGCGCGGCATGAACCCCCGCAACAGCCACGGACGCAGAAATGCCAATGCCACGGTGGCGGCGGCATTCATTCCCAAGGTATCGGAAAAAATATCGATGCTGATTCCCAAACAAAAAGCCCAAAGCATCAACGCATTGCGGGAAGTGTCCGATTCAAACTTCAGCAGCAGGTAGATGTAGAGAAACGGGGTTGCGCAGTTTGCGATGTTCACGTTGTTTAGTATCAGCGCCTGCAATAATACCAGTCCTACAAACCATCCTACTTTATGTAGATAATTGAGTATCATAATCGTGCTATAAGTTTTCCTGTTCGAGCGCTTTTTGCTCTTGTTGTCCGCTGCGCGCAATGATGCGCACACTGCTGAGCTTGCCAAAGTCTGTGGCGAGCTTAATTCTCAGTAAATAGGATAAACCGTCGTGCGAGTCGCTCATATTGTCGATGGTTCCTATCATGATACCGGCCGGAAAGACATTGGAATAACCGCTTGTTACCACCGTATCACCCAGATTGAATTCGGCGTGGCGCGGCAGGTCTTTTAAGTAGGCATATTGAGAGTCTCCGTATTCCCACTTCAAGTAACCGAAATAATCGCTTCTTACAATCTTGCAACTGATGCTTGATTTGCTGTTTAGCAACGAAATCACCGTGGAATAGTGCGGCGAAGTCTTATATACAATGCCAACCACGCCACTGGCATTAATTACTCCCATTTCGGGACGTATGCCTGCTGCTTCTCCCTGGTCGAGGGTGATGTAGTTGTCTGTGCGGTTGAGACTGTTCTTGATCACATTCGCTTTGAAGATGCGCAAGGTATCTTCGTTGCTCATTCGGTTGAGACTGTGCAGCTTCACGGCATCTGTGCGATGCTCTTCCAGGGCTTTCTCTAAAGTGGCCACACGTTGCTCCAACCACATATTCTTACTGAGTAAATCTTCGTTGGCTGCTTTTAGATGGAAAAAAGAGGTGACCGAACTCGACAATTCGTAGATGCTTCCGGCTATTCCATTGGCAGAGGTGAAAAATACACTTTGCTGGTAATGATTGAAGCGGAATAACAAAACAAAACTGGCTACCTCTAACAGCAGAAAGAGGAACCAGTAATTGTATTTAATCAGTAAATTCAGCAGGTTACGCATGGAACTATCTCATCAGGAAAGAAAAGCGATCTACGTTTTTCAACGCAACGCCTGTTCCTTTGGCAACGGCGTGCAACGGGTCTTCCGCAATGTGGAACGGAATGTTTATCTTATCCGTTAGCCGCTTGTCGAGTCCGCGAAGCAACGCACCACCACCGGCAAGATAGATGCCGTTGTGTACGATGTCGGCATACAGCTCGGGCGGCGTATTTTCTAACGCACTCAAAATAGCGGTCTCTATTTTGGAGATAGATTTTTCCAGGCAGTGTGCCACCTCTTGATAACACACGGGCACTTCCATCGGCAATGCGGTGATGCGGTTCGGACCATGCACAATGTAGTCGTCTGGAGCCTCTTCGCCCAATTCGGTGAGTGCGGCGCCCACATTTATCTTGATGCGCTCGGCCATGCGCTCACTTACTTTCACGTTGTGCTGACGGCTCATATATTCTTGAATGTCTGCTGTGAGATCGTCGCCTGCAATGCGAATGGAATTATTCGAAACAATGCCGCCCAATGAGATAACCGCGATTTCCGTAGAGCCGCCGCCAATATCTACTATCATATTGCCTTCGGGGGCTTCTACGTCGATGCCGATGCCAATGGCTGCCGCCATCGGTTCAAATATCAGATACACATCGCGACCGCCTGCATGTTCAGCCGAGTCGCGCACGGCACGCAGTTCCACCTCGGTACTTCCCGAAGGAACGCCAATCACCATGCGTAACGAAGGTGAGAAGAAGTGACTGCGGCGGGTATTAACCATTTTAATCAGGCCGCGTATCATCTGTTCGCATGCATAGAAGTCGGCAATCACCCCATCGCGTAGCGGCCGGATGGTGCGGATGTTTTCATGCGTCTTTTCGTGCATCATCTTGGCTTTTTCACCCACAGCAATCATTTTGTCTGTGCGGCGGTCAAGAGCTACTACCGACGGTTCATCTACCACAATCTTTCCATTGCACGTTATAATGGTATTGGCTGTGCCAAGATCCATTGCTATTTCTTGAGTAAAAGAAAACAGTCCCATAAGCTATATTGAATCTATGAATATTAATTGCATTAATGTTTGAAATGACGGATGCCGGTTGTGACCATGGCAATGCCGTGTTCGTTGCAGTAATCGAACGAAAGCTGGTCTTTGATGGAGCCGCCCGGTTGAATAACAGCTGTGATTCCTTCATCGCCGGCAATTTCCACACAGTCGGGGAAGGGGAAAAAGGCATCCGAAGCCATCACGGCACCTTGCAGGCCGAAGCCAAAGCTCTTGGCTTTGTCGATGGCCTGTTTAAGCGCATCCACCCGCGAGGTTTGTCCCACACCACTGGCCAACAGTTGTTTGCCTTTGGCCAACACAATGGAGTTCGACTTGCTGTTCTTTACGATCTTGTTGGCAAAGAGCAGGTCTTCTATTTCCTGAGCGGTAGGCTCTTTAGTGGTAGCATTCTTCAAATCCTCAGCCTCTTCGATGTTGAGGTCGCGGTCTTGAACCAACACTCCATTCAGTAATGAGCGGAACTGCTTCTTGGGAAGTTCCACCTGTTTACGAACCAAGATAATACGATTCTTTTTCTGTCCCAGAATCTCCAGAGCATCTACATTATAATCGGGAGCAATGATTACCTCAAAGAAGATTTTATGAATCTCTTCGGCCACTTCACGGTTGATAACGGCATTGGTAATCAGTACGCCGCCAAAAGCCGATACCGGATCTCCCGCAAGAGCATCTTTCCACGCCTCTAACACCGTGGGGCGCGAAGCCAAGCCACAAGCATTGTTGTGTTTCAAAACAGCGAAGGTCGTCTCCTTGAATTCATCGATGAGGTCGACGGCGGCGTTAATATCAAGCAAGTTGTTATAGGATATTTCCTTGCCGTGTATTTGGTCGAACATGGCTTCGAGATTGCCGTAGAAATACCCTTTCTGGTGTGGGTTTTCGCCATAGCGCAAGGTCTTCTGATTATTCACCGAGCAGCGGAATGCCGAGCCTTCCTCCTCGTCGAAGTAATTAAAGATAGCCGTGTCGTAGTGCGACGAAACGGCAAAAGCCTCTTTGGCCAACCAGCGACGCTCTTCGAGCGAGGTGGCGGCGCCGTGTTCCATCAGCATATCCAGCAACGGCTTGTATTGGGCTTGGGAGGCCACAATAGCCACATCATTGTAGTTCTTGGCAGCTGCCCGGATAAGTGAAATGCCGCCGATGTCTATCTTCTCGATGATGGCCGCATCGTCGGCACCCGAAGCCACCGTGGCCTCGAACGGGTATAAATCTACAATAACGAGGTCTATTTCGGGGATTTCATATTTGGCAATTTGTTGCAAGTCTTGTTCTTGCTCGCGGCGGCACAGGATACCGCCGAAAACTTTGGGATGTAACGTTTTGACACGTCCGCCCAAAATGGAAGGATAACCGGTTAGTTCTTCCACTGCCTGGCAGGGATATCCCAACGATTCGATAAATTGGCGGGTTCCGCCGGTGGAGAGGAAGGCAACGCCCTCTTCGTGCAATTTAGTAATAATCTCATCTAAACCGTCTTTGTGGTATACGGATACCAATGCGGTCTTGATTTGCTTTGTTTCCGACATCTTGTTTAAATCTGATTTTTAAAAGTAGGGGTGATGGACGTGCAAAGGTAATATATATAAGGTAATAAAGAAGAGAATGAGGATTGTTTTTTGCATATTAGAAGAGGGAATGTCGCAACGACACGCCCTCTTTCTACAAGTAATTAAATAACCGCAATCGATTACCAGATAGATACCCGCTCGTTTTCGGGCAGATACATCGGATCACCGGGTTGGATATGGAAAGCCTCGTACCAGGCATCGATATGCGGCAAGGCTCCATCGACACGCCATTTTCCAAGTGAGTGGGGATCCATCTTGGTAAGTCTTCCAATCTCTTCGCTTCGGATGTTGCCTGCCCACAATCCGGCATAAGCGATGAAGAAACGTTGGTCGGGCGTGAAGCCCTCTTTTACCGGCAGCGGGGCAGCAGCCGTTGCGTTCCGGTAGGCCTGATAAGCCACCTTCAGTCCGCCGTGGTCTGCGATGTTTTCACCCAGCGTGAAACGTCCGTTGGCGTGCGTGCCGGGGGCAACCACGATGCTGTCGAAGAAAGCCACCATCTTGTCGGCGCGCTCGTCGAAGTTTTTCGCATCCTTCGGAGTCCACCAATCTTTGAGATTGCCCTCTGGGTCGTATTGTCGTCCCTGGTCGTCGAATCCGTGGGTCATTTCGTGACCGATCACCACTCCGATGGCGCCGTAGTTGAACGCATCATCGGCATGCATGTCGAAGAAGGGCGGTTGCAGGATGCCGGCGGGGAAACAGATTTCGTTGGTGGTGGGGTTGTAATAGGCATTGACGGTTTGAGGCGTCATAAACCATTCGTCCTTGTCGACCGGTTTGCCTGCCTTGGCAATCATCTCGTCGTAATGGTGTTTGCTGGCGCGGCAGAGGTTTGCCCAGTAGGAATCGGCTTTGTTGACGGCCAGCGTGGTGTAGTCTTTCCATTTGTCGGGATAACCTATCTTTACGTGGAAGGTGGCCAGTTTCTCCTTGGCCTTGACCTTGGTGCTGTCGCCCATCCATGCCAGCGCCTGGATGCGTTCGCCCAAGGCCGTTTGCAGGTTGCCGACCAGTTGACTCATGCGCGCCTTGGCAGCGGCCGGAAAATATTGCTCCACATACAGTTGCCCGACGGCTTCGCCCAAGGCTCCTTGTACGGCCGATATGGCGCGTTTCCAGCGGGGACGCATCTGGGTCTTTCCCGACAACGTCTTGCCGTAGAAGTCGAAGTTGGCAGCCGCCATCTCGTCGTTCAGATAGGGAGCGGCGGCATTGATGAGGTTCCACTGCAAGTAGGCGATGTGGTCGGATAGCGGAAGCGTGTCAATCAGTTTGGCCACCTCCTGAATGGCTTCGGGTTGACCGATGTTGAGTTCGTTGACGGCTTTCAAACCGGTGGCGGTGAAGAAAGCATCCCACTCAAAGGTGGGAATCTCCCGTTTCCACTCCTCCAGGCTCTTCTTGTTGTAGTTGGCATAGGTGTCGCGCAGCTGGGCTTGCGTGCGGGCAGCCTTGGCCAGTGCCGTTTCGATGTTCATCACCGACTGCATGGCCTTGGTGCCGTAGCTCGGATTATCGAAACCGGCCAGGGCGAACATCCGCACGATATACTTCCGGTAGGCCTCGCGGATGGCGGTGGTGCGTGCGTCGTTTTCAAGGTAGTAGTCGCGCTGTCCGATACCCAATTCGCCTTGGTAGAAGTGCACGATGTTCATGCTGCTGTTCTTGTCGTCGGCCGAAACAAAAAAGTTGAAGTAGGAGGAGATGCCCTCTTGTGCCAGGGAGGCAATCATCGGATAGATCTCCTTTTTCGAGGCGAGGTTGCCAATCCGCTCGGTTTCTTCTTCCAGCGGAGTGGCGCCAACCTCATTGAGGGTGACGCTGTCCATGGCCAATCCGTAGAGATCGCCTATTTTCTGCGCCACGCTACCCTGGGCGTGTGTGCCCGAGGCCAGTTGCTCGATAAGCTGGCGTACTTGCGCCTGGTTGTTCTCCCGCAGCTCGTCGAAGCTGCCGAAGCGCGAATATTCGCCCGTGAGCGGATGATTTTTCATCCAGCCGCCGCAAGCAAACTGATAAAAATCCGTCCCGGGGAGGGCGGTGGTGTCGAGATTGGCAAGGTCGATGCCGGCAGTGTTGCCCGCTTGCTTGCCCGGATTGCATCCGGCCATGAGCAGGCAGGCCGCTGCAAAAGATAGATACTTCATACAATTCTTCATATTTATACTATTAAGTAGTGAGTTTCTCCAACAGTTCCACACGCTCTTCCCACGTTTTGAGGGCGGCATCTAATTGACGCTTCAGGGAAGTATGCTTTTCGTATAGTGCAGGGTTTGAAGCTCCCTGGAGGGTGGCCATGCCGGCCTCCAGAATAGCGATAGCCGCTTCGAGTTCGGCAATCTCCCCTTCGCTGTCGGCAATTTGCCGTTCCACCTTCTTGGCCTTGCGGCTTTGCTCCTTTTGTTCTTGATAGCTCGTTTTGCCGCTGTGTTGGGACGGGTGCGCAGCGGGGGTGTCGGCCGGGCGCGTGGATACAGGTTGTTGCAGTTGATCCAGCTGCTCGATGCGGTGTTTCTGCAAGAAGTCGTAGATGCCGCCCAGGTGCTCCTTCACCCGTCCGCCGCCAAACTCATACACCTTGGTAACCAAGCCGTCGAGGAAGTCGCGGTCGTGACTCACCAGAATCACCGTGCCGTCGAAGTCGCCGATGGCCTCTTTGAGGACATCTTTCGAGCGCATGTCCAAGTGGTTGGTGGGTTCGTCCAGAATGAGCAGGTTCACCGGCTCGAGGAGCAATTTGATCATAGCCAGGCGGGTGCGTTCCCCTCCCGAGAGCACTTTTACCCGCTTGTCGGAAGCCTCTCCCCCGAACAGGAAAGCGCCCAGTATGTCGCGGATGCGGGTGCGGATGTCGCCCACGGCCACGCGGTCGATGGTCTCGAAGACGGTGAGGCTTTCGTCGAGCAGTTGCGCCTGATTCTGGGCAAAGTTTCCGATGCGCACGTTGTGGCCAATGGTTAAACGGCCGGTGTAGTCACTAATCTCTCCCATGATGCATTTGACCAGCGTAGATTTTCCCTCGCCGTTTTTACCCACGAAGGCCACCTTCTCGCCGCGATGTATGGTAAAGTTGACCCGCTCGAAGACGGTGTGGGCGCCGTAGGCCTTGCCGACCTCTTCGCAGATGAGCGGATAGTTGCCGCTGCGTCCGGTGCAAACAAACCGGAGGCGAAGCCTCGAGGTATCCTCTTCATCGACCTGGATGCGGGTTATCTTCTCGAGTTGTTTGATGCGGCTCTGCACCTGTATGGCCTTGGTGGCCTGGTAACGGAAACGTTCAATAAAAGCCTGGGTCTCTTCGATCTGTTTCTGCTGATTCTCGTAGGCGCGTAGTTGCTGCTCGCGGCGCTCTTGGCGTAAGGTTACAAACTGGTCGTATTTGACGCGGTAGTCGTAGATTTGTCCGCACGAGATTTCGATGGTACGGGTGGTGACGTTGTTCAGAAAGGCGCGGTCGTGACTCACCAGCACCACCGCACCGGCGCGGGTGGCCAGGAAGTTTTCGAGCCACTGGATGCTTTCGATGTCCAAGTGATTGGTGGGTTCGTCGAGCAGCAGCACATCGGGTTGTTTGAGCAGCAACTTGGCCAGTTCGATGCGCATGCGCCATCCGCCCGAAAACTGGCCGGTGGGACGGTCGAAGTCTTCCCGCACAAAGCCCAGGCCTTGGAGCGTGCGCTGGGTTTCGGCGTGAAAATTGGTGCCGCCCATTAGTAGGAAGCGGTCGTTTTGGCGCGTGAAGCGTTCGATGAGTTGTTGGTAGGCCTCCGATTCGTAGTCGGTGCGTTCGTCCAAGGCTTGATGGAGCTGCCGGATGTCGGCTTGCAGGCGGAACATCTCTTCGAAGGCCAGTTCGGCCTCCTCTTTGACCGTGCGGTGGTCGGTGAGTATCATCACCTGCGGCAGATAGCCTACGGTGGTCTCTTTGGGCATTGATACCGTGCCGGCGGTGGGCGGTTGCAAGCCGGCCAGTATCTTTAGCATGGTAGATTTTCCGGCTCCGTTTTTACCCACCAGGGCGATGCGCTCTTTCTTGTTGATGACGAACGAAACATCGTCGAACAGCGGGGTGGCATTGAAGGCGACACTTAATTTCTCTACAGATAGCATGAAACAGGGTGAATAGTTATGAAACTAAGAAGGGACGCACACAGCGATGTCGTCCCTTCCAAAAACTCTTCCGGAGAGCTGGATTACTTCTTTTCCACCTTGGTGCTGTCGCAGCAAGCTTTCACTGAATCGCCTTTGCAGCAGGCTTTGGTAGAATCGTTCTTGCAGCAAGCTTTTGCAGAGTCACCTGCGCAGCAAGCTTCTGTTTTGGTGGCGTCTACATTTTCGCTGTTAGCAGCTTTCTTACCACCGCAAGAAGTTACAGAGAGCGAAAAAGCTACGGCCAGCATCGCTAAAAATACTTTCGTTTTCATTTTTCTAATTGCTTTAAACGTTTAAAATTAAATTAATGCGCCGCAAAGATATGGAAAGTTCTGTGAATCACAACGTTTCTCTAACTTTATTTGATGGAAGCGGGGGTGAGGGTAGCGCCCCTGCAAACACGGGGCTTGCAGGGGCACTGTACGATTTGGCTGAAGAGTCAACGAAGGCCTTAGCCTTGCGGTGGCTCTTCTTCCTCCCCATCGTTGGAGTTGTTGTTATCTCCCTCGTCCCCGCCGGCCGTGGGGGTTTTCCCCTTCTGGTGGAGCACCTCGCGGCGGAAGTGGAGAATCTCGGCATTGAGGAAGGCGATGAAATCGGCGTACTGGGCATCGCCCTCGAACAAGATGTGGGCATTGAGCATCTCCACGAAGTGGTCGTAGGCCTTGTCAGTCACCGCACGGGCATCCTTGAGCGTACCCTTGGTACGATTTTTCTGCTCTTCGGTGCGCTCGAGCATCCGATCGATCACCTCCTGGTTGGTCTTTTCGAGGTTGGCCACCAACTCGTCCAAGCCCAGCTTGCTGACCGCCTCGGCATACTTGGTCTTGAGGTCGTTGATGAGGTTGAGCAGCATTCCCGACTTCTTGTCGAGCTGGCCGCTGACATCGATGGCGTAGTCTTTGAGCGCCTGCAGTAGCAGGGTGGCGTAGGCTGCCATCTCGGGGATGTTCAGGTAACTTTTGATGAGTCGCTTCAGGGAGTTGTAGAGCTTGTCGCGCAGGGCATCGAGTGCGGCAATCCGGTCGGTGAGCATGCTTTTTTGGGAAAGCTTGAGCGCTGCGTCTTCGGCCTCGAGGGCTTTTTCTAATGCCGCAATTTCGGCCGACAGCTTCTTGAGAATAATTTGAGTGGCTTTGGCGCGTTTGACCACATTGGTCATGAACATGAAATGGCCCCCATTGCTGGCTTTGCCAGGATAGCACAAATTTACTTTACTCATTAGTTCTTTTCTTTAAAGGATTTATTCAATATGATTCGCGAGATTTGCCCGCGAACCGAAAACGGCGGCAAATGTAGGGAGAATCTGCAGCAGATGTGCACAGTTTGCTGAATTTAACGCAAGAATCTTCGAGAAATGGCCCCAGCCGGAAAATTCCGGAGCTGTTTCCTCGAGGAAACAGCTCCGGAATTTTTCGACTGAATCTATTCCTCAAGGAAATACCATCAGATTTTTTTAGCTGAACCTATTTCTCCGAGGAAATACCTTTGGATTTTTTCTACCGAACCTATTTCTTCAAGGAAATGCCATCAGATTTTTTTAGCTGAACCTATTTCCTCGAGGAAATACCATTAGATTTTTCCAACTGAACCTATTTCCTCAAGGAAATGCCATCAGATTTTTTTAGCTGAACCTATTTCTCCGAGAAATACCTTCAGATTTTTTCGGCTGAACCTATTTCTTTGAGAAATACCTTCAGATTTTTAGCAGGATGAGGATATGTCAGCAGTAACTGGTGAGGGTGTGTCAAAACGGGGTGCGATCCATCACGCAGCGCACCGTGCAGCCGAATATCTTCTCGGCATTAGCGTTGGCCGCATGATAGCCCGGGTCACAAAAGAAGTCGTAAGCTCTGGTGCCGGCGTCGACCTTAGGATCGGTGATGGCCGCCGTTTCCGTAGGGCTGCTGGTCCAACTATACATACATTCTCCCACGGCCGAGACGCCACTGTTGTCACCATACCAAAATCCCGAGGCGGGAAACTTGGAGATGCCGATAGTAAACCGGCGATAGGCCGACAGGTCGTAGGTGCCGTCTTCGAGCGTCAGATTGCTGTTGCTGATGTTGGTGCCCGTGCCTGTGGGGCTGGGGCTTGCGAACAGTTGCATCTCTTGGGCGCGCGGCAGACGCCACTGGCCTTTGACCGCCCCCGTCTGGGTGAGGTATCGGCACACATCGCCCTTGTATTGTGCATAGTAGGTGTCGTTGCTCCGGTCGGTGGTCAGATAGGAGGAAGCCACGGAGCCTATCTGTTGGGTGTTTAGATCGCTTTCGTAGGGAAGATACGACATATTGCTGCCTCCTGCGCCTGTCCACGGGGTGGCATGGTAATCGGTGGAGGCGGCCGTGGTGGGATAGTAGCGCGGCGATTTCGTGCCCGGCAGGTTGCTTACATCGGGCACATAGAGGGGGCTGAGGGTGGGCGAGAAGGGATTGGAGTTGTTCTGCTTGACCGGCGCAATGCCCACCAGCGATCCCCACTGAAAGAACAGTCCCTGATAGTAGCAGGCATTCGGCTCGCCGGCATCGATGGCCTCCTGCTCGGAGGTGAAGAACATCAGCTTCCCGTCGCGGTAGAAGATGTTGGAGTAGGCGAATACCGGGCCTTCGTAGCGGAACGTGACCGAGAGCGGGTAGCGATAGCCGGGCTGCAGGTTTTTCAGGGATGTTGCCACGTTGCTGTAGGTTTTGTTGGCAGTGGAGGCCATGTTATTCTGGTTGATGGTCATCGAGTAGGTGAGCGGGCTGTTTCCTTGGGGTAACACATGGTAGGTGGCCGTGTAGGTGTAGTTGTCGGTGTAGACGGGTGTGGGCGCCGGAGAGGTTAAGGATTGGCTTGGTGCGGCTGTGATCGTCGGAATGGTTGTATGAATACCGGCTGTTACGCCGGAGCCTACCTTCAAGGAAAAGCCGGAGACCGTCATCTTTTCGGTATAGTGGTCGTAGCGGGTCAGCGTCACATCCACGCGGCAACTCTGCCGCGCCAGGGTGCTCTTCACTACCAGGCCGGTGAGGGAATCTACCAGGGCGGTCTCTTTGCTCCAGCCCAAGGTGCCCAAGCCGTCGGTGGTCGCCGTTAGGTTGAGGCGGCCCCGGAAAGAGCCGTCGGAAGGAATCAGGCTGTGGGGCGAGACGAAGTAGAAGTCGTAGCCGCCGCTGGCGAGCTTGATTTGCGCGCCTTGGGTCCTGCTGACATTGCCATTGGCATCGGTAAAGCAGCGCTGGATGTGCAGGGGCGCCGCCGCAGTGATATCGGCATCTTTGTTATAGACCAGAAAGGCAAACGAGCCGCCCGCCAGCGGCTCCACCGTGTCGTCGTCTTTGCGCAGGCGGGTGTCGGCACCTTCGGGCGAACGGAAGGCGGCGATGCCGGAGAGTTGGGGGGTAACGGTGCAGAGCCGGTTGCTGCTGTTTTCGTCGGGCGTCAGGGATAGGTCTGCTTCCCTATCGCACGAGGCGAGGAAGGGAAGCGTGACCATGAACGCTGCAAAACAAACAAAATAGGATTTCATATTTCAATTTCTATCTTTCTAATTATTAAGGACACAGCGCACGGCAAGCCCCCATGCGCGAATGGTGTTGTTCTTACTGGTGGCGATGGTGGTGGCATCGGAACGTGCTATTTGTACGCTGATAGACCAAGCCAACGTGGCAATCGGGGAGGTGCCGGCGCACCAGTAGTAGGCCTCGGAGCCTACCAAGCGGAGGCCGATGGCGTTGCCGTCGGATGCTGTTTCGGATTTATAGAATCCGCCGCAAGGAAAGAACCTCGTTAAATCGGATTTATTAGACTCTATGAGTTTGTAGTAGACGCCCACCGGGGTATCGTCCACGAGGAACGGGGTGGTGCCGTCGGGTGAGGTCTTTACGCTGTTGGCGCCATTGCTTCCCGGCGATTGCGTCCAATCGACCTTGGTACCCGACTGCGTCCACAGAGTTCTGCCTGTTGTCGAACTTAGTTTGAGGTCGCTGTTTTCGGGCAGGCGCCACGTGCCGTTGCTCAGAAAGCGGCACACATCTCCTTTGTAGCTGCCGTCGGTGGTGGTGGACAGTGAGGTGCTCGTGGCCAGGTCGTCGCCGTAGGGAATGTCGGCGTTGCTGCTCCAGCCCAGGGCTGCCAGCGTGGTTTGGCTGTAGGTGCCGTTGCCGCCGGACGGGGCGTAGAGGGTGGTCGGGTTGATGGTGTTGGGCGCCATTCCCACCAAACTGCCGAACTTGAAGTAGAGTCCTTGGTAGGTTTCGGCGTTCGGCCGGCTTTTGGGAATTTCCTTTCCGCCCTGGGTAACCAGCGTGTAGGCATCCTTGTGAAACACCATGCCGTAGAGGTTGTCCCAATAGAGGTTGGAGGCGGCCGGAACGATGAGCTTCTTGATGGTGTAGTTATACCGATAGATTCTCCCTTTTTCCAATTGACTCACGATGGTGAGCACTTGGCTGCCGTAGGGGGTGACCACCTGTTTGCCGTTTAGCTTCAAGTCTAAGTGGATGTTTCTTCCGGGCGGATTGGTGGAGGCGTTGTTGGCTTCCGAGGGCAAGAGATAGAAGGTGGCCGTCTGGGTGACGTTGTTATCGGCGCTGGCAAACAGACCGGTCACATTGTAGCTGCCGCCGGTGCCGTAATAGCCGGCTGCCGTGGAGTTGATGGCTGTGGCGGCCGGCTGGCCGATGCCGTGCAGTATGTAGTTGGCCACCTCAAGCGAGGTAACGCTCGACCCGTCGCCCGTGATGTTGACGATCATCTGGGCGCTTTGCCGCTGCAGGGTGGCGCTCACCGTGTTGACGGCGCTGCTGCTGATGGTCTGTTGCGTCTTCTGCGTCGACCAGGCGATGTCCATACCGTTTTGCATGGTTACCCGTCCCTTGTCCAGGGTGGAGGCCAGCGCGGCGGGCATCACCACGTAGAAGTCGTAGGTGCCGGCCAAAAGATACATATCGCCGCTCAAGCATTGGTAGCTGCCGTCGGATTGCACTTGGTAGTTGGCCATGGCCAGGGGGTCGGCGGTGGTAATCACCGCATCTTTGGCGTAGGCTATCAGGCTAAAGGTGGCGCCCACGGGCAGCGGCTCGCTGGCGCGGGTGTGGGGCGTTTCCACCTCCTCGACGGTGAGCGTCCATCCGTCGCCCTGCGTGGTGTAGGGTTCGCCCTGCGTGGTGTAGGGTTCGGCCGGCGCGGTGCGGGTGTCCGGCGCGGGCGTTTGGTAACCGCTGATGAAGGGATGTACGCACAGGAGCGAGTCGCCGGCGCCCGGAAGGGTCGGTTCGGGCAGTCCCGGTATCGTATCCTCGTTGCCGCAAGCGCACAAGGCGCCCGAGAGCAACGCGATTCCTGCCAAGTATTGAAGCTGTTTCATACACTATCTGTTTTTTATTGAAGCGTGGTGTTTCCGGTCTGTGGATTGTCGTAGCCGTCTACCGTCAGGCCGCCGTCGTCGGGATCGGTGTGGTTCTCTTTCCATCGGTCGATGTTGGCTTCGCCGCGCTCGTCGGGGTCTACGCAGCAGCGCACGGAGCATCCGTTGGCGATGCCGGCGGGGGCAGGTATACTACTTTCCCATCCACTATTGGTCGGTATCAACTGCATGTTTCCATTGCCGCTTATATAGCTTAGCGAGAATCCGGCTCCATTCGTATAATCTCTCCCGGACATGGAGGATGACCAATAGGCAAAAATATTGCTATCCCCGGTCCCCAGCCCGTTCGCCCCCGATTTCCAGAAGATCTTTCTGTAATAGGCTTGTGCTCCGGTAGCCTGAATGGGAGCGGACTCGGTTCCGGTCATGGGACGCAGGAAATACACACCGCCATTGCTATCGCTGGTGCCGTTCATCTGTGTCTTGTTCTGCTTGATCTCGCCGCTGGAAGGTTTCATATAATAGACCAGTCTCCCGTTATAGGTAACCACCCGCCACGTATCTGCCGGCGGCACACGCCAGCCCGCCGGACAAGGGTCGAAGCAACTCTTCTGCCCGAAGCGTGAATTGATGTTGGTATAGGTCCAATAGGGGGATTGTTCGCCCGGATTGCCCCACAAATCGCCGATGCGCGTGCCGTTGGACTTGAGGTGTTCTTCGGTGGCATTGTCCGGACTCCAGCTGGCTGCAGAGGTAATCACAACGCTTCCCGACTGGCCGGGGGAATCGCAAATGAAATGGGTGGGATGCTGAATCATGTAGTCGATGGCGGCATACTCCACATGGGTCGGCCCGCCGCCCGAGGGATACATCAGGTTGTAGACCTCCGCATTGGTGACGCACGTGGTGCTTTGCAATCCGTCTTTCCATGCGTAGCCGGATGACGTGGCGCCACTCGGACGCGAAACATAGCCGGTTGATGCCGACGAGGAAAGCCCGAAGAACGGATCCTTTCTTCCCCATTGGTAGAGCAGCCCCAATTCCTGACTGGAGGGGATATAGCCCGGGCCGTTGGTGGCGTAGTCGAAGGTGGCTCCCAGATTGATCTGCATCATCTTCAGCGGAAAAGGGGTCTGGGTGTTATACGCGGTGCCATACACCATGTTGGTGTTCTCGTAGTAGAGGTCGTAGTTGGCGGCCGGATTGTAGTTGGTCTTCCAGATGTGCCACGACCAGAGGATGTAGTCGTCGGCCGTGTTCGAGGGGGTGCCGTTGTTGGTCTTCAAGGCAATGACGGCATTGCCCGGCTCGTCGAAGGTGGTTACGACGAAGGAGATGAGGCCGGTGGTGGCATTGTAGGTTAGATAGACGGAGCTGTTTGACACCACCCGGTTGATGTTGCTTCCCGTGCACCACACCACAAAGGGCGTATAGGTGGTGCCTGCGGGCGGCAGCGGGATGGTGGCGTCGAACCCGCGGGCGCTTTGGCTGAAAGGTACGCGGCCGTTGCCCTTGATGGTGCCGTCGAAGACATACGTGTTGCCGGGCGTCACCATGAAGCAGTTGGCGGGCGTCAGCGCAGTGGGGGCACCCATGGCATCGGAGTTGGTGGTATAGTTGACGCGCAGGTCGGCATAGGCCGGACGCAGTTCGATGGTGTAGGTGTAGTTGACGTTGCGTACAATATTGAAGTTCTTGTGGACGTCACCGCCCAGGTAGACGCTCCACGTGACGGTGCTGTTGCCGGTGCGGCCGTTAATCTTCACGTAGGTGGCGTAGTCGGGAACTTGTCTGCCGTTGTTTCCGCCGGGTGCTTTGCCGTGGGAGCCTTGCATGTAGTCTTTCCACACGCCGCGGCGGTTCTCGAACATATAGAAGGTTTTCGTTTCGGGTGCGGCACTGGTGGGAGTGGGGGTGGTTGGGGTAAAGAGGGGGGAGTTGGTCCAGTCGGTGGCGGCGCTGCCCGCATCGACGGCGGTTTTGGTGCTACTCGTGTAGTTGTCGTCTTTGTCCGGGTTGATTTTGCCGTCGGTGATGTTGGCCGGAAGCTCCGAGGGGAGCGGATGGGCAATGTAGTAGCTCTTGAGGGGAAGGTTGTAGATTTGGTAGCTGTCGACGATAAGATCGGTTTGGTCGGGGGCTGCCTGAATGTTGATGGTCACCTTGGCGGCGATGCGTTGCAGGTGCAGCTCTTTCTCCACGATAGCGGACGGCACATCCACCACGTCGTAGCCCGCGAGGGGCATGCTGGTCAGCGAAGCGATGCCGTTCCACGTGCTGATGCTGGTGGCCAGCGCCGACGAGGCGGCGCGCAGTTTGGTCAGCGTCGTGCAATCTTTAAAGAGGTCTTCATCGCCGGTGTTGGCAATGGCATATAGGGTGTAGTTGTTGCCCTGAGGCACCGTCAGCTTAGGCTTGTCGCCCGTCGTATAGTTGGGGAAATAGCCGGCGTTCAAACGAAGGCCTGATTTGCTAAATACCAATAGGTGCAGGTCTTTGATATCATTTTCACCCTCATCCATACGGGTGGTACCGTCCCCGGTGGGAACATTCGGCTTTACACTAAACTGTATGACAGCCATACGTACGGAAGGATCGTCCGAACCCATGTCGTTCGGTTCCACACAGCCGCTCAGTGTGAGGCAACAGGCCGCCACACCGATTGATAGCCTACGTATCGCTTTAGAGAATCTGTTTTGAATGATATACATAACCCTGATTGTCGTTAGTAATAGGTTGTGAGTGTTGTTGATAAGCGCGGAGAAAAATGAGTGTGTGCCAAAAGTGACCGGGTGGTGTACGATTGACACACACTCAAAAGGAATAAAGAAAAGATTAGTTGAATTCCACTTCTTGTGAACCACCATCGAACCAGTCATCCACATAGATAACAGCTTCCACAGCGGTGGTAGCCGGGTCTATGTCGGGAGAGGTGGTGCCTTTACCCTTGATGGTTACTTTCACCTTATATTGATGGTTGCGGAAGATTTGTCCGTTGCCAATGAAAGGTTTGCCATCGTTCGAAAGCTTGCCCTGCTCGGAGTTGATGGAGATGGGATAGTAATAGGTACCGTCGCTTGCCGCGCTATTCGAGATGGTTCCCTTCAACACCAGCTTGGTGCAGTACGAGGGGTTGGCATCGGTCGACACGTAGTAGGGGTTGTTGTTCGGCAAGGTGTAGAAATAGATGTGCGAGGCGGCCGTAGCTTCTACCGGAAGCGAGAGTGTTTGGGCGGCGCCGGTGGCATCGTACAGCGAGTTGAGGTAGTTGGCCAGGCTCTCGGTGCCGGCATAGCCGGTGGCTTGTGCCACGTCGCCGTTGCCGCTAAAGAAGGTGCTAACCAACGTAGCCGGTTGCGGCATCATGGCGGTGTCTACCGGTACGGTGGTGGCGGCATTGTGCAGGAACACATCTTCCAAAACGAAATCGCCATCGGACAGATTAGTGGCTACGTTGGTCAGTTCAATGCGGCTGGCCAAGCGGCTCAGGTAAACCACCTTCGATACCGTTGTATTGGCGGTGATGTCGATGGTTTGAGGAGTGGTCAGCGTGGTCTTTGCCGTAAATGCAACGGACGGATCGGAGTTGCTGCGTACCGTACCCGACATGGGCAGGTTACCTCCTGTTTGGATACCCAAACCGGTGGCGCCGGCGGTTCCGGTGTAGGCAACGGCTGTTTGGTCTAAGCCAACAGACACCTCCAAGAAGTTTTTCAAATTTGCTGCAGCGCTAAAGGCACCGGCAGGAGCATTGGCCACAATCACCAAGGTTTGTTTGGTACCGGCGGTACAGGGAATCACGGGCGATTTCAGTTTGTAGCCCGATGCTGTGAAGTCTTGCTGGAGTACGGTGCCGTCGAATTCGGCAATTACATTTTTAGTACCATCACTGGCAAAGAGACCTACGGCAATGCGGTTCACCGTGCTTTCCACTGCTGCTGCGGGTGCTTCACCCAGTGTACGGGTGGCAGCTGTGAGGTCGCCGCCCAACATAATCTGGATACCTGCGCTTTGTCCCAATTGCGGGTCGTTTGCAACCTCATCGTTGCTGCACGAAGTGGCCAAAGCCATTGCAGCCACCATACTCAACGTAAAAAATACTTTTTTCATTTGTGTTTTGTTTTTTTGATTAGTAAAAAAGTGATTAATAAAACATATTCATTTATCTTGGATAGACGAATCTATTTGCTATCGTAAGCCCCAGTCCATGCTGCCGCCGTCGTTCCACGCATCGATGGCTACCACGGTTTTAATGTCGGTACCGGTTTGGTTGTGTAACTCAATGTAGATGCCCAGCGAAGAAGAGAGATCGCTGCTTCCGAGCAACTCCACCAACAGGTTGGAAAGATCAATCTCCCGGATGGTTTGGCTGCCGGAGGCATCGGTGAGCGTCAGCCTCAGTGTGTTGACGTAGCGCGGCGTGCCCTCGCCCCGGGGATCGGGATTGAACAGTCCCAGACAACTGGTGGCCGAACGCGCTTGGCCGTCACTCTCAAAGCTACCGGTCAGGTCCATCGCACCCGTGCCTTGAAGGAAGTTGCCCGTGTGTTGCACCAGGTTGCGGTTCAGGGCTATGCCGCGCAAGCGGGCAGTGGCCGCCGTATAAGTATAGGAGGTGAGGTTACGGATGGTCATGTGAATCTGTGCGGTGAGCAGCCTGACCGGATGGTGAAACACCTGCACCCCGTTGTGCCGGGTTTGCACGTTCATGGGGTCGGCCGCTACGCTGTAAATCGCGCCTACGGGTTGCAACAGCAGCTCACCGTTTGAGTCGCTGGCTTGTCCGGAGGGATGATGCTCCACTTGTGCCTGCAGGTAGGCCTCGGTGCCCGAAAGCATCAGGCCGGGGGCATCCTCGTTGTAGGCCAGCAGTTGATAGTCTCCTCCGGGAAGCATCCCTTCGTAGCCTTCGCAGGTGGTTTGATACGAGTGAGCCTCTTGGGCGGCCTCGTAGGGGAACAGTCGCAACTTCATCCCTGCCGTTGGCCTGGAGGAATCGGACGAAGGCCAGTCGTATACGATGCGCACGAGGGCGTCTGAGGGTTGACGTGTTTTCAGAGTCTCTTCCACGCAGGCGCTCAGCGAGCATCCCATGCACAGGAGGAAGAGGTATGACGGCAATTTCTTCATATTTCAATAGCTTTAGCAATTTAAACTTTCGATGCAGGGGCAGTTACTCTTTCACGCGTTTGGTGCCGAATCGGTAGCCGATTTTCAGGAAGAGGTCGGTCAGGTGGATGCCGTTCTTCTTCGTGCGGTATTCATACCAGTTGTCGGCACTGCTCTCGTGTGTATAGTGCTTGACGTGTGCAAAGCGATAGCCTGCCGAAGCGCCGGCCTCGAGTACCCAATGGTTGGATAGCGGCAGCGTGTAGCCCAGCGAGAGGCCTGCCTCCTGATATTTACCGGTGCGGTTGTAGCGGCCGTCGCTTGTTTCGTTTTGGGGATAAGACTGGCGGAAGTTGTAGTCGCCCACCCGTCCGTAGAGGCCTACATAAAGTCCACCGTAGTGGTGTAACGGCAGCGGACGGTAGCGTCCCTCCAAGGTGTAGGCGGTGAGGTGCCAGGCGTCGAACCCACTGGCGTGCGAGAACTTTTCGTAGAGTCCGGCCAGTGCCACCGACCAGCGGCGGTTGAAGAGATATTCCACCTCCAGGTTGGGCATCGGCGTGCGGTAGACAGGCTTGGATGAGATGCCGGCCAAGGCCAGCAGATTGGTTTTGAGCACCACGCGTGGCGTGAAGAGATAGACCGGCGCCGGAGGAGTGGAGAGTTCGACCGCTTCGGGTTCCCGCTCGATGGGCGTAGGGGTAGGTTCTTCGCGCTTGGTCTCGGGTACCGGTTCGGGAGCGGGCAGCGGATGGAGGGTTTCTACCGGTTTCTTCAGGGCGCTGAGTGCCAGTTCCAGCATCGAGCGGATGCGGTCGTGTTCCCAGCGCACCAAATCCTCGGGTGTCTCGTTGCCCTGCGCGCTTACATACCATCCCGATCCGGTGGGAGCAGGCATGTTCACCGGCATGCTGTAGATGTGCCGATCGTGCAGAAACTCGGCCGCCTGGTGCGGTTGCAACAGGGCACCGGCCACAATGCTGTCGACAAAGCTCTCGGTGAGCGGATGTCCGAGGCGTTTCTCGAACGACTTCTTCATGTCGTAGATGAGGGTGATGACCGCACGGCGTTGCTGCGGGAAGAAATGCTGCTTCATATAGCGGTAGGGACGTCCGCCGTCCAAGGCCATGAGTTGGGCTTCCCGTCCCTCTTCTATCGGAACGTTGCGAATGATGTTCAAGACCTCCTCGCGCCGGGGCAACTCACGCAGCGTGGCACCCTCCACACACTTTTCCAATCCTTCCCAATCTTCTCCAATCCAGCGTACATCCACCGGGAGACGTTGCGAAAGCCGGTAGTGTGTGTCTAAATACTTGCGCAGATATTCGGCGCGCTTTTTCGAGAGCTGTTCGTTGTGATAGAGTTGCCCCTCTATGCTGGCGGTTCCCAGCAGCTGGGCACGGTCGAAATAGATGATGGAATCTTCCATGTTCACCTCAAAGAAGGCATTCAGACGGGCAATCTGTGACGCATTGTTGCCAATGGTTTGATTGACGGCCGACGAAGTGGGAAAGTAGGAGAGGTATCCCACCGCCACTCGTCCGCGACGCAATACATCCATGTAGATGGAGTCGCGTTTCAACCCGAACTCCGAGGAGGCGGTGTCCGGCTGCCCGGCAACTGCGGCGGCGGTTGTCAAACCTGAAAGGGCGAGCTGCAGGAGTGAGAGATAGATACGGTGTTTCATCGTAATGATATATGTTCAAATGTTATTCGTTGTGTTGCAGTGCATACGTAACAGGCTGTGGGCGGGTGCGCCGAAAAACAGCAGGAGAGGTTGCAAGGCGCGGCGGCTTGAACAAGCAAACTGCATCGCCCGCAGGGCGGTTGATACCTTATTTAGGGAGAGGAGGGAAAATCATTCATCCCGGAAGGATGAACAAAGCGAGTGGTTCGGATGGAACCCTCCGGATGGGGGAAAACTAACATTGCTGCGTTCATAACGTGTTTTTTTAAAGTGTTTTTAAACGTGTTGGCCGGCATCGACAGGCGATGGCCGCTCATGGTTTCTGTTTGATAGGTGCGTCTTATAAAAGTTCCATTTTGTTTCCGACTCTTACAAACTGCTCAAATAGAACGGTGCAAAGGTATGTCGAGCGGGAAAACCCTCAAAATAAATTCAATGAAGGGCGGAAAGAATATAGTTAAGGAATGTTTTTTTCACATAAGCACTGTGAAAGGAGAACGCCTCCCCCGGCCGGCCAATCCTCCCCCGATGGGTTACACCATGTCGTCGCCCGTCTTGGCATAGACCACCCGAATGGTTTTGTGGAAGGGAATGAAACGGGAGATGACGGCAATCACCAGCGAGGCAATCAGCAGGTAGCCCACCATCTCTTTGAGCGCCAGCAACAGGCTCTGTTGTTGCAACGTGGCATAGAGCGAGCGGGTGGCCACTTGCACGGCTTCGCCGTAGCCGTGTCCCTGCGACAGGGCACTGCCCAGCGAACGGCTGTATTGCGAGGCTGCCAGCGGATCCACAAAGGTGATGTTCTCGGACAGGGAGTAGAAATAGTGTTGCGTGAGCCGGTAGAGCAGGTTGGAATAGAACGAAGTGGCCAGGATGGGCGCCAGCGCAGAGCGAAACACAATCATAAAGAAGGCGTTGGAGATGAAGTATTTGGGTTGCAGGTCTTCGGTGGCAAAGAGGCTGAAGGCAATGAGCAGTATCATCATGCCCAATCCGCGGAAGAAGACGGGCAAGTAGAGCATCGAATAGGTAGCCTCGGGCGAGAGGGTGAAGTAGAGTATGCCGAAGTAGAGGGCAAAACAGCCCATACCGCCCGCAACGAGGAAGCGGAAACGCCACCGCTGCAGCCGGAACCACCAAAAGCAGATCGCCCCGCCCGCCACAAAGCCCGGCAGCAACCATACATACAGCGAATAGGTGTGCGTGCTGTCGAGTTTGAGGATGCTGTTCATGTAGTTCGACAACAAGGTGGTGGATGTACTCAGGAACATGGCCAATATCATGTAGAGATAGCCGATGAGGGTCTTGGGCTGGAACAGGGGCATCAAGCTCACATAGGGTCTGCTTGAATAGTGCTGCAGCCAGATGAACAGGGCTATGAGCAAGGGGGAAATCACCAAGTAGAGGCACAGGCGGCTGCTCTCCATCCAGTCGAGCAGCTTCCCGTAGTTGAGCACATACATCAGCATCAACAGACCGGTGGCAATCAGGAGCATCTCCCGCAGGTGCAGTTCGGCCACCGGTACCTTTTTGATGGGACGGTTGTGCCGGAACAGCATGGTCACGCACAAAATGGCCACGAATAAGAGAATCATCATGAAGTAGTACATCGACGTCCAGTTGTAGTGATAGGCCAACTGGGCGGTGAGCACCATCGAAATCTGTCCGCATCCGAACACCAAGGGGTAGAAATAGGCATAAAACTCGCTTCGCTGGTCGGTTTTGCTGAACAACACCTTGGCGTAGCGGATAAACCACAACATCACCCACTCTTTGAGAAAGCCGATGGCAAAACTGCAAACAATCACCGTGTCGATGTCGGTGGTGCGGGCGCAGATCCAGCTGAGCAGCAGCTGCAACAACAGGTCGATGAGCAGCAACGCCTTGGCCGAAAAGGCGGCCAACATCTTGGCTGCAATGGGATAGCTCACGGCCATGCCCGCCGAGGCGGCATAGAAGCCCATCGTGATGTCTTCGGCGTTGGTTCCCAAGGTGTTGGAGACCTCCACCATGCTGCCGGTGTAGGCACCATTGAGCATCGTTACGGGAAGAATCACCAAGAAAATAGCCGTTACGCCCAGCCAGTCGGGCACCCAACGACGCATGGGCACCTCCATTTGTTTGAGGATGCTCATCGGCGCAGCGCTTCACATTCCACCATCATGCCGGCACGCAGTTGCGACATCTCTCCGGGTGAGACATCGGTCAGCTCGATGCGTACGGGGATGCGTTGCTGCACCTTGACGAAGTTGCCGGCCGAGTTGTCGGTGGGTACCAATGAATATTTCGAGCCGGTGGCCTCGGAGATGGCCGTTACCCGTCCGCTGAAGAGCTTGCCGGGGAGGGCGTCGACCTTGATTTGCACCGCCTGACCGATGTAGATGGAGGCAATCTGCGTCTCTTTGTAGTTGGCCGTGACCCATTTGTCGGTGTTACGCACTAAGTAGGAGATGGTTTGTCCGGCCGCGACATATTGCCCGGCCTCGAGCGTGCGCCGTCCCATGTAGCCGCTGTAGGGTGCCGTCAGGGTGGTGTAGGAGAGGTTGAGGCGCGCCAGGTCGAGGTCGGCCTCTTTGCGCAGGATGTCTGCCGCGGCGCTCACCCGTTTCTTGTCCGACTCGGCGTAGTGCAGCTCGGCCGCCTCCTTTTGTGCCACCAATGAACGGTAGCGGGCGTCGGCCGCATCGTAGGCGGCCTTGCTCTGTTCGTACTGTTGCCGGGAGATCGACTCCTCTTTGAGCAGCCTGTCGAAGCGGAGATAGTCTTGCTTGAGTTGCCACAGACGGGCTGCTGCCTCGGCAATGGCCGCCTCTTGCACGGCGATGTTGGTTTTGGCTCCCTCGATGGCCGCCTGCAACACCGCTTGCTGTCCGTGTGCATCGAGCAGCGCCGCCTCGGCCTGTTTCTGCTTGATTTGATACTCGCGGCTGTCGAGTAGCAGCAGCGTATCGCCCTGCCTCACATATTGATGGCCGGTGAAACGCACCTCTTTGATGTAGCCTGCCACCCGTATGTTCAGGGGCGCTACATACTGGTCGATGAAGGCATCGTTGGTGATTTCGTAGCGAATGTGGCGCCAGAAATAGTGTGCAGTGAGCCATATACCCGAAAGCGCAATGCAGATACAGCTCAGATTCATCAGGATGTTTCGCCTGCGTTGCCGGCGCAGCCTTCTGCGCTCGCGGGCACGTTCGGCGGCGGTTTCTTGGGGATGTGCTTCGTTCATAATAATCCGCAAATCTTTTGCAATTGATAGTAGGTGTATAGTAGTTGCGTACGTGCCCGGACCAACTGCAACTCCGCGTTGAGGCGCACCGTGCTGGCGTCGAGCAGATCGGTGAGGATAACCAACTGGTTGAGGTAGCGGTTTTGCATGATGCGGTAGTTCTCTTTGGCTTGTCGAACCGAAAGCATCAGTGCATCCACGCGTTGCAGCGCCTCTTGATGGCGCAAATAGGCGGTGCGTACGGCTATTCTGATTTGTTGTTTCTCTTGCTCCTGCGCCGTTTGCTGCAGCAACACCAGCAGGCGGCTGCGGCGAACCGGATGACGGCTCTTGTAGAGCGCCGACAGGGGGTAGTTTAGGCTCAGGCCGATGTTCCAGTTGTTGTTATACATATCGGCCAGCGTGCGCGAAACCGGACGCGCCAGGGTGTTCGAGGCCGTCAGCGACAAACCCGGACGTAGTGCCGCCTGCGAGAGTTGGAGGTTGGTGCGCGCCAGCTCGGTTTGCAGCGCGGCCAGCCTCATTTCGGGTTCGTTCAGGTAGGCTTCGTCGATGTAGCTTTGATAGGGACGCAGCAGGCCGACCCTGTGCAGCAGGGTGGTGTCGGGTTTGACAATGAGCTGTTCGTCTATCCCCAGCAGTACGGTGATTTGTTGCGAGGCCAGAGTGATGCTGTTCTCGGTCTCTTGCAGGGCGAGCCGGTCGTTGGTCAGTTGCATCTGGCTGCGCAAGACGTCGTTGTCGGTGATCAGCCCTTCGCGCTTCATGCGTTGGATGTTGGCCAAGCGTTGTTCGGCCTCCTCGATGTTGCGGGTAAGCACCTCGTGCTCTTTAAACAGGGTGAACAGGTTGAGGTAGTAGGTGAGTAAGCCCAGCTTGAGGGTGGCGCGGTCGGCCGAGGTTTGCCACTGCGCCGTTTCCCGTTCCAAGTTGGCCTTGCGGATGGTGCCCCGTAGCCGTCCTCCCTGGTAGATGGGCTGTTGGAAGTCGAGCGAGTAGTTCTGCATCCAGTCGGGGATGTCCGGTCGGGTTACCCCCGCCAGGCCGCGTTCCCAGATAAGCGGTTGACCTACGATGCCGGCACGGGCGCCCACCTGCACGTCGGGCAGTTGGGCTGCACGCGCCGCACGCCACTGCTCGTCGGCCGCCTCTTGTTTGAGCGCATCGGCACGCAGGCGCAGGCTTTGTGCCACGCCTTGTTCAAAGAGTTGCGCCAAAGAGAGAGCGAGCGAGTCGGTTTGAGCGGGCAGGGCGGCGGCCGCCTGTGTGAGCAGGAACAGGATCAGGGGGATTGTTTTCCTGAAAGTCATGGCCATCATGCTACACAGGGCTATTTAGCCCTGCGGGGGTTCCTCCTCTCCGTCGTCCCCGGAATGGTTTCCGTCTTGGTTATCCCCTCCGGCACCGGGGATGGTTTCGGTCACCTTCTCGCCGAGGGCTTGTTGTTTGTAATACTTGATTTCGGTATTTAGCCGGTCGACAAAGGCAATGTACTGCTCTTCGCCTTCGAGCAGCATGAGCGACTCCAGGGCCTCGATAAACCGGTGATAGGCCTCATCGGCTCTTTTGCGTGCCTCGGCCAGGCGGGCGGTGCCGTTGGCGTTGGCCTCGTCCAAGCGCTCTTCACTAACCTGTTGGAGTGAGTTATTGGCCTCTTTGAGGTTGGCCACCAGCGATTGCAGGTTCATGGCCTTGATGGCCCCGGCAAACGGTCCCTCTAAGTCGGTGATTAAATTGGAGAAGAGGCCGGTGGCCTGACTGATTTGCATCTTGCGCTTGATGCCATAATCCTTGAAGAGTTGCACGAGCGCTTTGGCCTCTTTTTGGGTATTGTCTACCTTTAGAAAGCCCCGCACCGCGCCTTTCAGGGCGGTGAGCAGCGAGTGACGACGATCGTTGAACAGGTTGATTTCTTCGGTAAACCCACTTTTGCGTTGAATGGCCAGTGCGGCATCTACCTGATCGATTGCCTCCTTCAACTCGGCCAAAAACTTGGCCAATTTTTTGGCAATAAGCGGATTAGCCATGGCCAGCAGGTAGATCTGCATCATGAAATTGAAGTAAGCGCCCCTTTTAAACTTCGAGAGGGTGAGTCTAATAATTCTTTTCATATCGTTATTTTTTAAAGTGAATGAT
>JAISHB010000041.1 GCA_031262785.1 Prevotellaceae bacterium | reverse complement strand
GGACACTGTTGCAATAGGTTTTCGATGTGGATTTGATGATTTGTGAAGATAGACTTTTACTTGCAATGAAAGAATATATTTTTCTTTTGATAAGAATAAATTAGCTGTAAATACGGAGAAATTATCTGCTAATTGAAAATGTAGATAATGTTTTTGAAAAGTTGTTCATTCTATTAAAATGATTTGTATCTTTGCAACAATTTTGATAGAGATGAAATTATAGTTAGTTCTATGCGGAGATATTACCGAATAGAATGCGTGGATTTTATCAATATATCTATTTCGTAAATAGTAATCATAAATAAAAGTATTATGTTTTTTTTGTATGATAATGAAAAGATTCCTACCGACATTTACGGTCTTGACAGATTGCTTTTTGGCGGTTTACAATTGCAAGAAATGCGAAAATCTCCTACGAAAATCACGCCTCTTAAAATTTTGATACGTGGTTGTGAAGGAACCAGCAAATCTTTGTTTGCGATGCAATTACTGCATGGGATTACCAAATCTATTCGCAAACATTCGGATGAAAAGGCAAAAGAGAATAGCGTAGAATTAGCTCCTCCCATATTCTTTTCCAACCAATCGGAAAATATGTCTGATATGCTATTGGATATGTTAATGTCCAAATGTACGAATCATATTGTGGAAGACAGGGTTAGGTATGAAGGATATAAAGATAAGCCTTGGCAAGGGAGTGCGTTTACTTCCACATTCTTCAACATAGATAAAGCTTGTAATGAAGTTCCTGTTGATAAGAATAGAATGGATTGGTATATAGGCGAAGAAATCATCGTTTATAATAATCGAACCAATGCATTACATTTATCATCAGATAAAAATGAAGAAACCGTTAAGGAGGTTGTAAAACGAAAGTATGATCGTGTAGATAACATAGAGAATTCTTGTGCTTCGACTTGTCTCGGTGAATTGTCAAAAGAATTTTTTAATGTTGAGATATTGGATGTTGGAAAGATACTCGACAAGAAGAAAGAGGAAGAGGAGAAGAAGAAGAAAGAGGAAGAGGAGAAGCAAAAGGAAGAGGAGAAGAAAGAGGACGAGAAAAAGATATCGGTAATACCGTGCGTGGTTATCCATTATAGGAACACGGTCGATCCTATAAACAAAGAAGAAGAAAAAGAAAAAGAAGCAATAGATTGGTTACATGAAAAGTCTCTCGTACTGATTTGTATAGAGGAAACTTATAAGGATACTTGGGGGAAAAATGCAACGACTTCTCCCCCGGATATCATTATAGATTTGCGTAACCACGAAAAGGATGATTACTTATTGAATCAACTCTCTATCACGAAAAGCGCCCTACAAGTTACGGCATTGGGATGGCACATCTATAAAAAACGCGATTACGGCATTGAAATTTATCCCAGCTCGCACCTCATTCTTCAAAGAAGACGACACATGCCGAGAGGCACATTAAGAAGTCATCTTGACATTCTTTCGGAAACTTATCATCAATATTTGGAAAATACCGGACTACCTGCTACGAATGCAAAAGCAATGAGTAATTATGCGGATGAATCCGAGCAAAAAAGAAGGCGGACAGATAAGCTAAGCAAGCTATTTAATGCCTCTGATGATAGACCCCAAGCTTGTGAGATATTGCAAGATATTCTAATGCCATCCTCCCTCAAAGAGAATCAATCACAGTCGGATTTAGGAAGAGTGACCGCCATTATTGGGTCAAGCAATACTTATAAAAGCTATCTCGTATTAGGAGGAACATTCGGCGCTTGCTGTCGTGATATACGAACCATGAATATCTTGCTTAGCAAAGACGATAATGTTATTTTCAAGCGAACCGTATGTCCGGCAATGGTCACCGGTAACATAAAATATGACGAAAAATCGGAACACTGCAATAGATGTTATGGTTATATTCATTCGAAAGAAATCCGAATGGGATATATATCCTCTGATGAGTTTTTCTATTATTTACGCAAACAGATACGTATTGCGGAAGAAACCTCAAGCAAATCAGGAGATGAATCTCGGAAGATTCGACGTATTGTGATTGACGATCTTCAGCGAATCGATCATTGTTTCCCTTTATTGCACGCAGATCCTCTTTTCCTTACCACATTAATATATATTTGTAAAGACGAAAAGATTGATTTGATACTTCTTTGTTGTGATAAAGAATCGTCATTGGTAAAGAGCTTGCGCGTGCAAGCCGACAATGTGATATGTACGGAACGTACCAATAAAAGTAAAAACCCTATTTTTTATATAGAACGTTATGATGGTTATAATGCGCCAAGTAGCATGTTCAAGTTTGAGGTAAAGGATATGCGTAAATTGTTCCAATGCTATGCAGGAGGTGCTGACCGGTCTAATAAGAGATTGAGACTGAATAATAATGCATTGAGGCCATCCGAGGTGTATAGTATGGCAGATTATTGGATGAGCAATGATATGAGTAGATTAATCGAACATATTAAACGCAAATAAAAATGGAAGAAGATAATTTCTATCGTTGGTTTAGGCGCGAGAAGTATACCATCATATTGACTGTTCTGTGCGCGCTGGTTTCGATGTTGAATATTGAAGCAATTCAGAATATAATAGTAAAAGCAGTAGGTGGAATATTTGAGCATAATCTGGGTGATTTTCTGAAGAAATTTCCGTTTGCATTGGTCGTTAATTTAGTAATTGTAATTGTAACATTCTTCTCTCTCATTCGTACGGGTTTTCTTATTGATAAAGACAAAAAAAAGAGCCAGAGATTATATAAATATGTAGTAGAAGTGTTTGGTGATAATAGTAGTTTGGCGTATGACCAAGATGCTCTCTTTTTCCGAATGAAGAGAGCCATTAGTCAGTTCTATTATGCATGGTTAGTGGTATGGGGAATATGGTTTCTGCTTTACGGCGGGCAACTTGTTGTGGAATTGTGTGGAGGAATCGAATCAGCTTTTTCATCGGGAGGGAAACATGCATTTACATGGTTCAACAATACATTAAATTTGATCAATAGCCTTGTGATTTTCTACATATATCTGGTTATTACTGCATCGACAGTGAAGACGGATATGCCGACACAGAGTAATGAAAAGCGGAGGCATTCGACTATGCTCTTTGTGTTACTCTTTGTCGCAGGATGCTTCGTGATGGATTTTTTCAGCACATTTCTTACTAATGAAAGCCAATACACCATCGTCCAATTATGGATAGAATTATTTGTCGGCGCATTTGCTTCCATATCGCTAATGGCAGTGTTGGGTCGTCTTAACAGTAGTTATCTGAATATTCCGATTGGATTGATCTTAGGGCTCTATTTATACGCAGCGATACAGATGGTATATCCTTACATGATAGAAACAGTCATGAATGAAAAGGGTAAGGGTTATAATTCTATTGTTGTTATGCCCATCATCTCCTATATTGCCGCTGGTGGCAAACTGCTACTCTATCTTGTTATCCAATGGGTAGTGCAAAAGCGGAGATTCCTTTTCTTTTTACTTCATAAAGCTAACAGTTTGATTGAATCGGATGATATGTTAGAGGAATTTAATCAAATATATGGAAAGGACGAGGATTTATGAAGCCAATCTGAGGAACAATTTCATTTGATTCATAATAAGGGTCACAGATCGGTAAGCTCCCGATATAGTACCCATAGTCGTTGTTTCTTGCTGACGTGCGAGACGTTCTTCGTTGATGTCGTTCTGGTCAATCAAGACCTCTTCCATGTATTGCTTGAGTTCTTTAATTTCCTGTTGAAGTTCGGAGAGTTTATCCGTTGGGGGAAGACTTATCATTTGACGAACAACAACAAAGGCACGCATAATGCCCCTATTAATTTCAATAGCTTGTTTAGAATTGAGCACACTACTCAGCATGGCAACGCCCAATTCGGTAAAAGCAAAAGGAAGATATTTAAAGTGTTGTCCGCGACCATTCTTTAAGGTGCCAATTTGGCGCCTTGAAAGTTCATCTTGGGTGATCTAATTTGGGCAAGGGTACCTATCACAGCAAAGAAGCGCACATAAAAAGACAATGGGACGCTTCTCGCGAAGCGTCCCATTGTAATCTCTACTATAAGAGATAAAAAATCGATTAAAGTTAAGTTATCAGAGAAACCTCTGAAAGACGCAGTAAAGTCTCCACTTCACCACGTTTTCTGTCCGCAAATGATTCGTCGGTGAGAAGTAAATCCAGCATTTGTTGTACCTAAGAAATTTGCGTTCAAAGAATAGTAAGTTTTGTATGTTAATGCAAAGTTCATCACTGCAAAGGTATTTATCTTTTTTGATTTTTAAAGAGAATATGGAAAAAATATACTCCTTCGACTATAAAAAAGTCTATCTGCGGAGATTATTCGCATTGGTGATGCTATTTTACGGTCTGTTTTTCCCCTCGTAGAACCAAGTGAAACCGCACGAAATAAAGTGGCGGGAAGGCAACGATTTGCAATCTCTACTTTGCAAAGCAATGAAAAAAGAAGTATCTTTGCCGCCCGATAATCGAAGATTCACAATGGAAGCATTCTACCGAACACATGCCTATCTGGTTGAGCACACCCATGCTCCCGTTCGTCGGGAGTTGATGGATGAAATCAATTGGAACGACCGGCTGATAGGTATTAAAGGAACGCGGGGAATTGGTAAGACCACCTTCTTGCTGCAATATGCCAAGGAGAAATTCGGAACCGACCGCTCGTGCCTCTATGTGAATATGAATAACTTCTACTTCTCTTCGAACAGCTTGATCGACTTTGCGGGTGAATTTCAAAAACAAGGCGGCAAGGTGTTGCTGATAGACCAAGTCTTTAAGCATCCGGACTGGAGCAGGGAGTTGCGCGCTTGTTACGACCGTTATCCACAGCTCAAGATTGTCTTCACCGGATCTTCGGTGATGCGTCTCAAAGAAGAGAATCCCGATTTGCGCGATGTAGTCAAGAGCTACAACCTGCGCGGATTTTCGTTTCGTGAATACCTCAACCTGCAAGCCGATCTGCACCTGCCGGCCTACTCCTTGGAAGAGATTATTCAGAAACACGAGCAGATAGCCAAAGGCATTCTCGCTAAGGTGCGCCCCAACGACTACATACAAGATTATCTGCATCACGGTTTCTATCCCTTCTTTCTGGAAAAGCGCAACTTCTCGGAGAATCTGCTCAAGACAATGAATATGATGGTGGAGGTAGACATCCTGCTGATCAAGCAAATCGAACTGAAATACCTCTCGAAAATCAAGAAACTGCTCTATCAATTATCGATAGAAGGCCCCAAGGCACCCAACGTAAGCCAGCTGGCCGGCGACATACAAACCTCCCGCGCCACGGTGATGAACTACATCAAATACTTGGCCGATGCACGCCTTATTAATATGGTGTACCGCCAAGGAGAGGAATTTCCCAAGAAGCCGGCCAAGATTATGATGCACAACTCCAACCTCATCTATTCCGTCTATCCCGCCCGTTTCGAAGAGCAGGATGTGCTGGAAACCTTCTTTGCCAACACGTTGTGGAAAGACCACTGTGTGAGCAAGGGCAATGCCGGCGAATCGTTCCTCATTGACGGCACCTATCCTTTTAAAGTATGTGCCGAAAACGCCAAGATAAAGAGCGGCCGCGAGACGCTGTATGCCAAGCACAAATTAGATGCGGGCAGCGGCAACCTCATTCCGCTTTGGCTCTTCGGCTTCCTATACTGAGTTTTTTTACTTAATATATAAATTCAATTTTTAGTTATGGCTAAACAGAAGAAATTCATTACTTGTGATGGCAACCAGGCGGCAGCACATATTTCGTATATGTTCTCCGAAGTGGCTGCTATCTATCCGATTACCCCCTCGTCTACCATGGCAGAGTATGTAGATGAATGGGCAGCCGCCGGCCGGAAGAACATTTTCGGCGAGACGGTGCTGGTGCAGGAGATGCAATCGGAAGCCGGTGCCGCCGGTGCCGTGCACGGTTCGTTGCAGGCCGGAGCGCTGACCTCTACGTATACAGCCTCGCAGGGATTGTTGCTGATGATTCCAAACATGTACAAGATTGCCGGCGAACTGCTGCCGTGTGTATTCCATGTGTCGGCACGTACGCTCGCTTCGCATGCGCTGAGCATCTTTGGCGACCATCAAGATGTAATGGCTACCCGTCAGACCGGTTTTGCCATGTTGGCCGAAGGTTCCGTGCAAGAGGTGATGGACTTGGCCGGTGTGGCTCATTTAGCCACCATCAAGAGCCGTGTGCCTTTCGTCAACTTCTTCGACGGCTTCCGCACCTCGCACGAAGTGCAGAAGATAGAGATGTTGGAAAACGAAGACCTTGCTCCCTTCATCGACTGGCAAGCCTTGCTGGAGTTCCGTCGGCGCGCCCTTAATCCGCAACATCCGGTAGCCCGTGGCATGGCCGAGAATCCCGACCACTTCTTCCAACACCGCGAGTCGAGCAACGGCTACTACACCGCCGTGCCCGAAATTGTGGAAGAGTACATGGCCGAAATCACCAAACTCACCGGTAGGAAGTATGGTTTGTTCGACTATTACGGAGCTGCCGATGCCGACCGCATTATCATTGCCATGGGTTCGGTGACCGAAGCGGCACGGGAAGCTATCGACCACCTGCAGTCGCAGGGCGAGAAGGTGGGTATGGTGGCCGTTCACCTCTACCGTCCGTTCTCGGCCAAACACTTCCTGGCTGCAGTTCCCAAGACAGCCAAGCGCATTGCCGTGCTGGATCGCACCAAAGAACCGGGAGCTAATGGCGACCCGCTCTATATGGATGTGAAAGAGTGCTTCTACGGCGCCCCCGATGCTCCGACCATCGTAGGGGGACGCTACGGACTGGGATCGAAAGACACCACACCGGCGCAAATCATTGCCGTCTTCAAGAACCTGGCTATGCCGATGCCCAAGAACCAGTTCACCATCGGCATCGTCGACGATGTCACCTTCAGCTCGCTGCCGCAGGAAGAAGAGTTGGCATTGGGAGGCGAAGGCATGTTCGAGGCCAAGTTCTACGGACTGGGTGCCGACGGTACGGTAGGTGCCAACAAGAACTCCATCAAGATTATCGGCGACAACACCAACAAGTATTGCCAAGCCTACTTCTCGTACGACTCCAAGAAGTCGGGTGGTTTCACCTGTTCGCACCTGCGTTTCGGCGACACGCCGATTCGTTCCACCTATCTGGTAAACACGCCCAACTTCGTGGCTTGCCACGTACAGGCCTACCTGCACATGTACGACGTTACCCGCGGCTTGCGCCAAAACGGCTCCTTCCTGTTGAACACCATCTGGGAAGGCGAAGAGTTGGCCAAGAACCTGCCGGTGAAGGTGAAAAAGTACTTTGCCAAGAATAACATCACCGTCTACTACATCAATGCCACACAGATTGCACAAGAGATAGGGCTGGGCAACCGCACCAACACCATCTTGCAATCGGCCTTCTTCCGCATCACCCAAGTAATTCCCGTTGATTTGGCCATCGAACAGATGAAGAAATTCATCGTCAAGTCGTACGGCAAGAAGGGCGAAGACATTGTCAACAAGAACTACGCAGCCGTAGACCGTGGGGGGGAATATAAGCAGCTGGCCGTAGATCCCGCCTGGGCTAACCTGCCCGATGAGGCTGCCGCTGTCAACCACGATCCGGCCTTCATCAACGAGGTGGTTCGTCCCATCAATGCACAAGACGGCGACCTGCTGCCCGTTTCGGCCTTCAAAGGCATCGAAGACGGCACGTGGCACCAAGGAACCGCCAAGTTCGAGAAGCGCGGCGTAGCTGCCTTCGTGCCCGAATGGAACGCCGACAACTGTATTCAGTGTAACAAGTGTGCCTATGTGTGCCCCCACGCCTCGATTCGTCCGTTTGTATTGAACGAAGCCGAGCAACAAGCGGCCAATTTCACCACGCTCAAGGCCATCGGCAAGCAGTTTGAGGGCATGACCTTCCGCATCCAGGTGAGTGTACTCGACTGTTTGGGTTGCGGCAACTGTGCCGACATCTGTCCGGGCAATCCCAAGAAGGGAGGCAAGGCGCTCACCATGAAACACCTCGAGAGCCAGCTCCCCGAAGCATCCAACTGGGAATACTGCGCCGAAAAAGTGACCAGCAAACAACACCTGGTAGATGTCAAGGCCAACGTGAAGAACTCGCAGTTTGCCACTCCGTTGTTTGAGTTCTCCGGTGCCTGTGCCGGTTGCGGCGAGACCCCGTATGTGAAACTGATCACCCAGCTCTTCGGCGACCGTCAGATGGTGGCCAATGCCACCGGTTGCTCGTCGATCTACTCGGGTTCGGTACCCTCCACTCCCTACACCACCAATGCACAAGGCCAAGGACCGGCATGGGCCAACTCGCTGTTCGAAGACTTCTGCGAATTTGGTTTGGGTATGGAGCTTGCCAACGAGAAGATGCGCGACCGCATTGCCCGTTTGATGGGCGAAATCATGGCCGCTCACCCCGGTTGCACCTGCACCGAAGGCTTCGAAGAGTGGATCAACCACCGCAACGATGCCGACAAGAGCAAAGAACTGGCCGCCAAGATTATCCCCGCACTGGAAGAAGTCGTGGCCAAGAACCCCGATGCCGCCCAAGCCAAGGAGATTCTCTCGCTCAAAGACTACTTGGTGAAGCGTTCACAATGGATTATCGGCGGCGACGGCGCTGCCTACGACATCGGCTACGGTGGGCTGGACCACGCCATTGCCTCGGGTAAGGACATCAACATCCTGGTGCTCGACACCGAAGTCTACTCCAACACCGGCGGTCAGTCGTCCAAAGCCACCCCGCTGGGCGCCATTGCCAAGTTTGCCGCCTCGGGCAAGCGCATCCGCAAGAAAGACCTCGGACTGATGGCCACTACCTACGGCTATGTCTACGTGGCACAAGTGGCCATGGGTGCTGACCAAGCGCAAACGCTCAAAGCATTGCGCGAGGCAGAGGCCTACCCCGGTCCGTCGCTGGTCATTGCCTACGCTCCCTGCATCAACCACGGGTTGAAGTTGGGTATGGGCAAGAGTCAGGAAGAGGAGGAGAAGGCCGTGAAGTGCGGCTACTGGCACCTGTGGCGCTACAATCCGCTGTTGGAAGAAGAGGGCAAGAACCCCTTCACGTTGGATAGCAAAGAACCCGACTGGAGTGCCTTCCAAGACTTCCTTAAGAGCGAAGTACGCTACTCTTCGGTGATGAAGCAATACCCGCAAGAAGCCGACGAACTGTTTAAAGCTGCCCAAGAGAACGCCCAGTGGCGTTTGAACAGCTACAAACGGTTGGCTGCCGGCGCTTGGGGAGCGAGGTAATTCACCTATTTTAAAAGAAGCCGCCCTGCGGGTGAACCGCGGGCGGCTTTTCATTGTTTCACAAACTCAACCTAAAACATTTTAAAAAGTATGATTTGGACAATTATTTGGATTATCGGCCTCGTGTTGGCCATCAAAGCCGCCCTTGAGATATGGGGTTGGAGCAGTGTTTCACCCGTAGTTCGCCTGTTGGTGATCGTACTCGTGCTTATTACCAGCTGGATTGGGCTGTTGGTCTATTACCTGTGGGGCAAAAACAACCTGCCCGCGATGCTCAAATAGCCACTGCCGGTCTTGCATAGCAAGTTGTAGTGCGGCATGTCACCCTTCCCAGGGTCGCGTGCCGCACTATTTATATAGAATCAAAGCCATATATGAACAGCAATCAACATACTTTTGCCAATGGACTCAGGCTGATACACCGTCCATCGGCCTCGCCCGTGGCCTACTGCGGCTATGCCGTGGATGCCGGCACCCGCGACGAAGCCCCCCACCAGCAGGGAATGGCGCATTTTGTGGAGCATCTGCTCTTCAAAGGGACGCGTAAACGCAAGGCCTGGCACATCCTCAACCGCATGGAGCATGTGGGCGGCGATCTGAACGCCTACACCAACAAAGAGGAGACCGTGGTCTACACCGCCTTCCTGGCCCCGCACTTTGCCCGTGCCGCGGAGCTGCTCACCGACATTGTCTTCGACTCCACCTTTCCGCAGCGCGAGATAGACAAGGAGGTGGGCGTCATCCTGGACGAGCTGCAATCCTACGAAGACGCCCCCGGCGAGCTGATCTTCGACGACTTCGAGGAGCTTTTGTTTGCCGGTCACCCCTTGGGGCACAACATCCTGGGTCGCCCCGAGCACCTGAAAGCTTTCCGCACGGCCGATGCCCTGGCCTTTACCCGCCGTTTCTACGCTCCGCAAAACATGGTCTTCTTCGTGTGGGGCGATCTGCCCTTCCAGCAGGTGGTGCGCCGCATGGAGCGGCTGTTGGCGGAGCTTCCCGCACGCCCTACGGAATCGCTGCGCATCCCGCCGCCCCTGCAGGTGCCGCAGCAGCGCATCCTTCACAAAGAGACCCACCAAGCCCACGTCTTGTTGGGCGCGCGCGCCTATGCCGCCACCGATCCCCGCCGCACGGCGCTCTACCTGCTGACCAATATCCTGGGAGGCCCGGGCATGAACAGCCGCCTGAACGTGGCCTTGCGCGAGCGCCGCGGCTTAGTCTACAACGTCGAGGCCAACCTCACCTCCTACACCGACACGGGCGTGCTGGGCATCTACTTCGGGGCGGATGCCGCCGACGTGGACACCTGCCTGCGGTTGGTGCACAAGGAACTTGAGAAGCTGCGCGACCAGCGCCTGACGCCCGCCCGGCTGCACGCAGCCAAGAAACAGCTCATCGGGCAGATCGGCGTGGCCTCAGACCACAACGAAAACAATGCCCTGGGCATGGCCAAGCGCTTCCTGCACAGCGGTCGCACCGAACCGCCCGAGGCGCTCTTTGCCCGCATCGAGGCGTTGACGGCCGGTGAGCTGCTCGAGGTGGCCGGCGAGGTGTTGGCCGCTGGCCGGCTCTCGATGCTGGTGTACCGGTAGGAGGGGAAATAAGAAAAAAGGCTGTGTCGGGTGCGACACAGCCTTTTTCTTTGGCAAGGAGCGGTTAACCGACAAGGATTAACCTTGCGGTGGCTCCTCCTCGCCGTCGTTTCCACCGGTGTTATCACCGGTATTGCCTCCGCCGGTGTTGGGAATCTTGCTGGTGTGCAACGATTGTTGTTTGAGGCGGTTGAGTTCGGCATTCATGTAGTTGATGAAAGGAGTGAGTTCGGTTTCGTGGCCGAGCTGCACCAGGGCGTTGATGGTCTTGCGCAGATTGATGAAAGCCGCGTCGGTAGCGGTGCGTGCCAGCTGGGTGGCGCCGGTGACCTTCTCCCCCTCCTGTAGGGTGCGTTGCTTGAGCAAAGCAATGAATTGATTGTTGTCGGCACGAAGAGTCTTGATGGCATTGGTCAGCCCCAAGATTTTCAGTTGGGCAGCATACTGCTGTTCGGCGTCGTTCAGGAGGTTCTCCATCAAGCCGGTCTCGCGGTCGTACTGATCCGAGACTTTAATGCTGTAGTTTTTGAATAGCAAATCCACTTGCTCGGCAGTTTGTTGCATCTGCGGGTCGGGATTTTTCTTGTTGACACTCACGGTGTTCTTGATGAACATGTAATCGGAGTCGCGCTTGGCGTCGGCCTCCTTAATCTGATCGCTCAGCGGATTCTTTTGCGACACTTTGAGCACCTTTTCTTCGGCTTGTACGGCCTCATCCAGCTGGTTTACGGCCTCTTTGGCAAGCTTCATTACGTTGCTGTCGGTTTGGGCGCTGTCCAGAGTGGTACGCATCAGTTCGTAATGTGTTGGGTTGTCCAACGAATGCACGGGAATACTGTGCATTTCAAGAGATTCATTCATTAAATGTTAGAATATTGTTAAGTGAAACATATTGGTGGGATTCCTTCGTTCAGGCAGGCTTTCCTTTAACCGGGCGCAAAGATAGACAAATGAGTGAAATATCGTGTCGTATAGTGACATGTTTTTTACGACAGAGGCCTCATTTTGCGATTTGCCCCTTGCGAGTGGATAGTTTTTGCATACGATGAGGCTTCCCACGCCGTGGGTATTCACCTTTTATGCACATTTGCATTTCCCACGATATGAGTATCCACTTTTTATGCAAGTTCGTATTTCCCACGTCGTGGGTATTCACTTTTTATGCAAATTCGTATTTCCCACGCCGTGGGTATTCACTTCTTATGCAAGTTTGTATTTCCCACGCCGTGGGGAGAGATGTTTCTATGCAATTTCGTGCTACCCGCAATGTGGGAAAGGTTGCTGGTTCCCCGTTTTATTTCCCCCATGATGTACGCCCGTCGAGGTCCCCTCAAAGCCGCACCACCGCGTCGCAAACATCGGCCAGGGCGGCGTGATGCGTAATCAGGATCATGGTTTTATCGGCGTAGTGGGTGCTGAGGCGCTCTATCAACTGCTGTTCGGTGGGGGCATCGAGTGCCGAGGTGGCCTCGTCCAGTACCAGTATATGCCCCGGACGCAGCAGGGCACGGGCAATGGCGATGCGTTGAGCCTGCCCCTCGCTCAGTCCGCCGCCCTGTTCGCCCAGCAGGGTGTCCAACCCCTCGTCGAGCCGGTCGACAAAGTCGGCACAAGCGGTGTGAAGCGCTGCGCGAAGCTCGCTATCGGTAGCCCGGGCATTGCCCAGGAGCAGGTTTTGCCGAATGGTGCCGCTCAGCAGCGTGTTTCCCTGCGGGACGTAGACGAAGTTGGCGCGGGTTTGGGGGCTGATGGGCACCGACTGCCCCCGGAGGCTGAGGGTGCAGCTCCCCTCGGTGGGGAGCACCAGGGCCAGCAGCAGGCGAACCAGTGTGGTCTTGCCCGCGCCCGTTTCCCCCAGCACGGCGGTGCGTGTGCCGGCGGCAAAACGGTGGGTGAAGTGGCTGAGGACGGGACGATCGCCCCGGTCGTAGGCGAAGCTCACGTCGCTAAGCTCCACGTCGGGCGTGGCCGCGAAGCAGGGTGCCTCGCCCCCGGCTTCGGCGGGGAGCGTTTCCAGCTCGTGGAGGCGTTCCACGGCGGTCAGGGCGTTGATCAGCGCGGGTAACAGGCGGGAGAGGTTGAAGGCGGGCTGCTGAATCTGCCCGACGAGTTGCAGGAAGGCGGTCATGGTGCCGAAGGTGATGGTGCCCGCGGCCAGGCCTGCGGCACCCCAGAGGAAGGCGGTGAGGTAGCCGCCGGCAAAGGCGGCACCGGCGGCCGTGCGTGCCGATACCGAGAAACGGGTGCGGCGCATCACCTGCCGGCGCAGCGTCTCCTGCTCGCCCTGGAGGCGCTCGAGGCGCTCGTGCTCCTGCTGCATCGACTTGAGCACGGCGTGGTGCTGCAGGCTCTCCTGAATAAGCTCCTGGATGCGGCTGTCGCTCTGCCGGACCAAGCGGGTATACCGCCTCATCCGCCGCATATAGAAGCGGGCGCCCAGCAAACAGAGCGGCAGGATGGCCACCACCACCCAGGGCAAGGCCGAGTCTAAGAGGATAAAGAAGGTGAAGGCGGCGGCAAACTGCACCCCGGCCACGATGAACTCGGGCAGGCTGCCGGTGAGCAGCGTCACCAGGGCGGTGGTGTCTTGCTCGATGCGGTTGACCACATCGCCCGTGTGGAAACGCTCCAACTCGCTCCACCGGCTGCGTATCAAGCGATCGAAGAGGCGGCTGCGCAGGGCATTGCCCGCCTCCACCTGCATGCGTGCCGAGAGCCACGAGTCCAGGGCGCTGCATCCCAGCTGCAGGAGGAGCAGGACGATGGCGAGGGCGGCGGCATTCCAGAGATGTCCCGGGCGATGGCCTGTGGCCACATCAATCACCACCTTGGAGGTATAGATAAAGGCCAACGAGAGCAACACCCCCCCCACGCCGGTGAGGCACGAGAGCAGGATGCGGCCGCGCTGTCCGCGGGAGGCTTGCCACAAATAGGCGCACTGGCGCCCTCTACTCATCCGTGCAGGCGTCGGCGCAGCTTGTTCCATTGAATGGTGAGGGTTCCTTTGACGAGTTGGAGGGCATACCAACGCGTTTGTGAGGGCAGGAGGCGGTGAAAACGGCGGGCGCGGGTGGTGGCGCGGCGGAAGGTGTGCCATTTGCCCGCCCAGTAGCCGCGGGGACGGGGGGTAATGCGCTCGTCGTACTTGCCGAAGTTGCCCGACTCGAGGATGTCGGAGAGCAGCAGCTCTTCGTCGGCCGTTTGTTGGGCGTGGGAGAGGTGAAGCCGGGGGAAGGCGGGGAACTCCCCGGGGTCCATCTTCAAGAGGAAGCGGATGACTTGCTCAAAGGCGGCGGCCATGCGCTGCATTCCCAGCGAGCCGAAGGCCCGGGTGAGCCAGGCACGGTCGCTCGCGCTGTGGTGGGTGTGTAACAGGATGGCGTAATCGCACACGTGGCGTAAGCCGATGCCGCTGGAGAGCAGGTGGTGGACGGCGTGCAGAAAAGCATAGCACACCGCAAAGGGGGCGGGGAAGGTGGGGATGACCACGCCCTCGAAGGCGAGGCTGTGGTCGCTGCCGTGGGGATAGACGCCGGCTATCATCTT
>JAISHB010000097.1 GCA_031262785.1 Prevotellaceae bacterium | reverse complement strand
GAGGGAGGTGGTCACCCTCACCCGAGGGAGGTGGTCATCCTTCCCCCCTCGGTAAAGTCTCCCTTTACCGAGCGGGGTGGTCAGGCTTTACCGTCGGGTTAGAAATAGGACTCCCCGGGATTGAACGCAGGGGCACTCAAGTCTTTGGCCGAGAGTAACAGCTCAGCCTCGGCCAGGGGCCAGCGAATGCCTATCTGCGGGTCGTCGTAGCGGATGGACGCCTCGGCCTGCGGGGCGTAGAGGTTGTCGACCTTGTAGGTGAAGACAACCTCGTCGCTCAGCACCAAGAAGCCGTGTGCGAAGCCGCGGGGGATGAAAAACTGCCGGTGGTTCTCCTCGCTCAGCTCCACGCTCAGGTGGTGTCCGAAGGTAGGCGAGGCGTTGCGCAGATCCACGGCCACGTCCAAGACCCGCCCCTTGATGACGCGCACCAACTTGGCCTGCGAACACGCGCCCTGCTGATAGTGCAAGCCGCGCAGCACGCCCCGCGAAGATTTGGATTCGTTGTCCTGAACGAAGTGAACCTCACCCACACTCCGGCGAAACTCCTCTTCTTTGAAGGCTTCCATGAAGTAGCCCCGCGCATCGCAAAGCACCTTAGGTTCTATCAGCCACACACCTTCAATGGCTGTCTGTAGGTAATCCATATTTAAAATGTTTTTTGTAGGGTAAGCTGCCAGCCGGCACTGTTTCCGTAGATGCCTCCGGCGTCAAAGGCTGTGGCCAGGTGCAATTGCCACCCGGGCCACCGACGGGGCGTATAGGAAAACGATGCAAAGGTACTGAAGTTTTCCAGTATATCGGCCAGCGGACGGAACGGAGTTCCGTAGGTGCGGTTGTAGGAGAGTTTGGCCGTGTAGTCCCACTGCCGTCCCAGGCAGCCGTCCCAGCCGATGTGCAGCGCCCGCACACGGTTATACTTGAAGGCGGGATCGCCGTCGGCGTTGTAGATGGGCGAGGCGATCAGCGGATTGCCGATGGCCATGCCCCAGTGCACCCAGCCGGGGTACCAGTCGTTGTTGTAGTAGTCGTCCGCCCCGCCGGTCTTGCCCACTCTGCTGTGGTCGAGGCCGTGCAACGGGCCGCTTTGGTTGGTGGTTTGCAGGTACTCGATGACCACGCCCCTAACCAGCTGAGGGCGGGCTGAACGGTATTCCAAGCCCCAGAGTCCGTCCCAGCCGTTGAGCTTGCCCATCCCGCTGAAGTCGTCGTAGTAGTTCTCCAGATAGGCACTCAGGCTAAAGGTGGGATGCCGGTAGGTCAGCCGCAGGTGTTCGCTGCCCATCGAGTTGCCCTGGTAGGCAATCTGCTCCCCCTGGGGGGAGCTGCTCCCGCCCGAAGAGGGGATGAGCACGCGCAGGTAGTCTTTCCAGCCGTTGCCCAGGTCGCCGGCATCCGCTCCGCCCACCTTGTAGCCGCCGAACTGTACGTCCAGACTCATCCCCACGTCTAACAACCAGCGTCCCTCGGGCAGGCCGATGCGCACAAAGGCGCTCTTGTGATGATACTTAATGCTTCGGGTATACCAGTAGCCCTCGCCCACCCGTTTGGCCTGGTAACGGTTGTCGGTGAACCATCCGTACGACAGCTCGGCCTTGAAGGCTAAGCGGGGCCAGAGCTGCACGTAGTCGGGAAGGCCGAGGCACACCTGCGGAATCGGACGGGCATTGCCCGACCAGGTCAGGCCGCCGCTGCTCAACGAGGGGTTCAGCAGGGGGGATGCCTTCTCGCGGCTCCCCGCCCACAGCCCGAGCCACCGGTAGCGTACACCGGCATATCCCTGCTGCCACACGAACCGCGAGGTGAAGCCTGCCGCCACGGCCAGGTCTAAGCCACCTTCCATCTGCCAGCTGCCCAACGTGTCGCGGTAAAACGCCGCCCCCCGCACGTAGGTGCTGTTGCTTAAGGAGGAGAGACCCTGCCGGTTAGCCGTCAGCCACAGGGGGACATGATCGCCCGCGTGCAGCGACACTCCATACTCGGCCAGCGAGGAGAGTCTACCGCCGGTTGCCCGCTGTGCCCCTACCTCTGAGGGGGTACACACGCACAGGCACAGCAGGAGCAGGTAAGAGCCTGTTTTATGCATCGTTGTTTAATGGAACATCACATGTACCGTCTTGAAGATAATCTTCATGTCCAACCAGAAAGACCAGTTACGTATATACCAACCGTCGTATTCCACCCGCTGGCGCATCTTGTCGACCCGCTCGGTTTCACCGCGCAATCCGTGTATCTGTGCCCATCCGGTAATACCGGGCTTAACCAACAGCCGCTCGTCGTAGTTGGCGATGATAGGCCGGTATTGTTCGGTATGCAACAGCATGTGCGGACGGGGGCCTACCACCGACATCTCTCCCTTGAGCACATTCCAGAACTGGGGAAGCTCGTCCAAGCTGGTGGTGCGCAGGAAATGCCCCAGGGGGGTGATGCGGTCGTCGTCTTTTTGGGCTTGCTGTATGTCGGCTACACGGTTGGGACACATGCTCCGGAACTTGTAACATACAAACTCGCGCCCCTCTTTACCCGTGCGCTTTTGAACGAAGATAATCCTGCCCGGCATCCTCAGCTTAATCAGACACCCGATCAGCAGGTATGCCCAGGGGTAGATAAAGACCAGTACGAACAGTGAAAACACTATATCAAATGCGCGTTTGCACACACGGTTGCCTCTTTTCTTCAATGGGAACGTTTCTAAGTAGTAATGCATCATAATAACTTCTATTATAGAATAGTCGATTCCTTTCTTTTATTGTGTTTCACCCCTAAGAAATCGTACACTTCTCTGGTTTGTTCGGCAATTCTCTGCCAGCTATACTTCGACAAATCGTAGTGAACCCGCCCGCCCTCGCCGGAGGCCAATGCCTCTCGTAAGGCCTGTTGCAGGCCGGCCTCCTCCCCGCTCTTAAAGTAGCACCCCCCGGGCAGACCAATCTCGCGGTTGGCGGGGATATCGCTGGCCACTATCGGGCAACCGTAGCTCATGGCCTCCAGCAGGGAGATGGGCAATCCCTCGTGCGAAGAGGGAAGCACAAACAAGCGGGTATGAGCATAGAGCTGGGCGAGTGCCTCTCCCTTGACAAAGCCGGTAAGGCAGACGCGCCCGTCGGCAGCGCACATCGCTTTCAACCGCTTGGCGTACTCATCCTCGTGGTCGGCTTCGCCGGCTATCACTAAGCGCATGCCCTCGGGTGCCTCCCGACCGAAGGCTCGTACCAGCAGGTCGAAGCCCTTCTCGGGCACGAGGCGACCCACTGCCAATATGTAGTTGTTTTCCCTCAGACCCATGCGATGCAAATAGTCCGTCCCCAACTGCCGGGTCACCGCATTCACACCATTATATATTAAGGTGACCTGCTTCTGACAGGGATATTTATCCTCAAGCATCTGCCGTAGATAATCGGAAATAACAATCACCCGATTGGCGTACCGAACGCCCAGGTATTCGCCCGCGCGAAGCATGCCTTTAGCCAATCGTCCCCACTTGGCACGACAGTAGTCTTCGCCATGGTGAGTAAAGACGGCTTTCATGCCCAACAAGCGCACGAAAGGAACCAGTAACCCCGGCCCTACGGCATGAATATGCACCACGTCCGCCTTTGCTTTACGGGCATAGAGAACGGCCTTCACCGTATGGACAATGGCCTCGAAAGATTTGCTCCGGGGTGCCCGTATATCCTTAATGTCAACGCCTCTGTAGTTCTTTACAGAGAGGTCTGTGGCGTAGGCAGACCGACGCACCACCGTTACGTGATGTTCCCCGTCTGCCAATCGCGGGAAAAGTTCCTCGCAATGGGTTTCTACTCCTCCTTGTATGCCGGGAATGCCCCGGGTACCTGTCACTACAATCTTCATCTTCCTTCTATTACCTCACCTGCTCTCCGGCAACGATGCGTGCCCACCCACGATAATATATCTCTTCGGAAAACAGCCTGCACGAATCGGCCGACAGCTTCGCTCTATCCACACCCGAAGCCTGGGCAAACATCCGGGGAATAGCCGTCGGCAGCTCTTCGTCCCCAACAAACGAACGGTTGCATTCGCTGGTCTCTAATAGCTCGGGAATACCCCCCACCTTTCTACCCAACACAGGGGTGCCGCAACATAAAGATTCAATCGCACTATGCGGGTTATTCTCATACCACACCGAAGGGACCACCGAAAACTGAACCCGTTTCAACAGGCGAACAATTCCTTCGGCTGACAGATGTCCCACAAAGGAGATCTGCTCACTGCGATAGGTTTGCTTTAGATACGCTTCCATATCCCCTCTGCCCGCCACATAGAGTTTATAAGGCAGCGCAGCGGCCGCCTTCAACAAGGCGTCAAGCCCTTTTTCTTCCGAGAGTCGACCGATATACGCATAGGCCATTTCCTCTTTCTCTGCTGCAATCTCTTGAATGTAGCCACTCTTCTCGTCACTCACGAAATTACAAAGCACACTTATCTTCTCGTTCGGAAAGCCACCTTGCAACATCTTTTCTGCAATGAAGTGACTGGAACAAATAAAGGAATCGGTCCATCGGGACAATTTCTCCTTATTCCACCACAAAGCCTCTCCGCAGGCCAGCACGCTGGCACACCAAGAGTGCTTCATACACCGGTGACGAATCACATTGAATTTGTTTGTATAGCACAACTCACAAGGTTCATTGTTGCGCAAACAGGCATAAGAAGGACACAACATCTTATAATCGTGTATAGTCCACACTACCTTTATGCTTCGCTCGTGCGCCAATGCAGCGACAAGCGGAGCCAGGTAAGAATGCACGTTGTGGAGATGCACCACATCCGGACAAAACTCATCCAACAGCTTGGTGTAGTTACGCTTAATGCCCCATCCGAACACGCGCATTGCAGCCTGCAACTTTCCCATCGGTGAGGTCTGAAAGAACGAGACCTCCTTTGCAAAGAAACCTTCATCATCCGGCATTGCGATGTTGAGTGGATAGTGCATGGAATAAAAGCGCACTTGATGCCCGTGCTTCTTTAGCAACGGACCTAATTTGATAGCATGAATATCCGCACCACCCCGTTCGTAAAGGAACTTATTTACAATCAGTATCTTCATGAATGCACGAGTTGAATAAATTTTTGAGGCAATAACGAGAGCGACAGTTGAGGGGCATAAGCGATACAATTGGTCACATAGCGCGAATTATTCCGGACCACTTCGTGAATATCTTCGGCAGTCCAGTTATCCTTGGCAATCCCTAATTGATATTGTTTTATCCACTCATAACTATACGGAACCGTGTTGGTAATTACCGGAGTGCCCGAAGCTATAGACTCATCAATAGAGATCATATTCGATTCCTTCAACGAATTGCAGAGCATACAAGTGGCCCGACGCATATAGTCGGCCAATACCGTTTGAGAGACCCGTCCTAAGAATACAACTTGGTCTTCCAACTGATGCTCGACCACATAAGCCTGCAGCCGCTCCAACTCCCCGGCATCACTTCCGGCAATGTACAAACGATGCGGAGCATCGGGATAAAGTTCCGTATACCGTTTATATTGAACCAAGATAGACAGAACATTTTTGTAGGCATCCAACCGTGCCGAGATAATAAAGAACGGTTCCTTTTCACATTGAGCATAGAAAATCCGTTCGTCGATGCCGTGATCAATAACTACTGGCAATACATTCATCCCAAATTGCAAAGCAAAACGTTCGGCTATCGGCGAGCGGGATGTCACCCTTACCTTTTGCATACACAAACGCACCACCACTTGATACCATATCAAAGAGGGAATCTTGAAAAACTTCCGGTTATGCTTCCCCTGTTCGTTCCACAGAATTGTTTTATCCGTTGCAATCGTTGCCGCCAAAAAAGAATTGATAGAAAAGATATCACTACTGATAATCACATCAAACTCGTTCTTATGCTTTCTTAAATAAGGTATCAGTTGCGGATGAAAGGGCAACAACGAAGGAACAAACAGCCACGGCATGGCCGAACGAAAATAAAGTACTTTAATCGGAAGTGTAGAGGGCGTGGTCGGTTCGTATTCTTTTCCAGCCACTAACGTCACCTCGTGCCCCTGTTTAACAAACTCCATGCATACTTGAAAAATCATGCAGTTATCTACAGATGCAAGTTTCGGGATTCGGTTATTGGTCGGTGTGTATAAAATTGAATTTAGTAGTAATACTCTCATATCATTTTTTTAAATAAATCTGTTCGTAATTCAACACCATAGACGAAACGGTGAAAAGTTCGGCACGTTTTCTTGCCACATCGGCAACGGCTTCCACTTCCGCCTTGTGTGTCAACATATAATCCAGTTTATCAGCCATTGCTTCGGCGTCATTGTGTGCAAAGCAAAAGCCAAATTTGCCGTTATGGATAATTTCCATCGGCCCTTCTATGTCGGAGATAAGCACCGGAATCCCCACCGTCATGGCTTCCACCACCGTCAAGCCGAATCCTTCAAAAAGCGAGGGTTGAAGCAATAGATCATACTCCTTCAACTGCGTATACACCTGCTCGCGGGGGCATTTGCCCAAAAAACGTATCCGATCGGCCACACCCAACGCTTTACCCAACGCTTCTAAATAGGCCAACGAATCGCCTTCGCCGATGAAGTCTAAATAGACGTGGTAATGAGGAAGCTTTTGAGCGAGCAGCGCCAACGCTTGTATGCTGAGGTGTTGCCCCTTCTTTTCATGCACCAACCGGCCCACTTGCACCAGGTGTATGGTGGTGGTTAGTGCCGAGAAACGTCGGGTGGCAGGTTCTAACTGTTCAGGGCGAATGCCATTATAAACTACGGGAGAAGAAACAAGGCCATGCTGTGCCAACATGTTCCGTACTGCCACAGAAATAGAGACCACCACATCATAGTAACCGATTCCCCGCAGCGAAGTGCGGGTATCATGCACCGTCAAAACAGTCAACACATGAGGCCGCAAGCGAAAACGAAGGTAACGCATCATGGTGGTGTCGTGTCCGTGAATTACATCATACCGGTGAAAATAGGCCTGATAATTTAAACGGATCAGGTCGGACAACCGACGAGTGCCCGGCCGGCGATGGAGCAAGATCATCTTCACTCGTTTGTCCAGCAGGCGGAACATCTCCGTTTCATAATCGCTATTGATAATGCACAAGCTTACTTCGTGCCGATTTACCTGCGCATTGACCATATCAATTAGCATGGTTTCGGCGCCTCCTGTTTTCAGCGATACAATGATATGCAATATCTTCATTAGGCATAGGGTTTTTTACACACCACATGTTTGATGTAGGAGAGCACATAGCGCGGTTGTCGGAAAACAGATAGCAGCAAACGCCCCATCCGTCGCCATCGGCCGATTTGATAACGGGCAGGTATCACAATCGGATGGAAAGCATCACACCAACGATATTCCCTCGCATGATACGTTCGATGCACTTTGCCCAGATAGACCCAATTGAGCCGATCCCACCATCCATATCTCAGATAGAGCAGCGTATGCTCCCGCTCTTGAAGCGCGATATTGGCACTAAGCTTATGGCTGCAATCACCCAAAAAATAGCCTAACGTGTGAGGCGCCTTCACCAAGCTTCCCTGCATTGCCACCCGAAATTGAAAGTCATAATCGCCCACCAGCTTAAATTGCTCGTCGAAATAGCCGACCTGCTCTTGTATCTGCTTTCGCCACATCGGAAAACAACTGATGCAAAACTCTTTGAAGAACCGATGAGGCGCTGTTGCATAGTCGGGATAGGTGATTGGACGGGGATTGCTTCGGGTTTCATACGAGGAGATGTGGATAATGTCGCCATAACTCACCCACGCCTCGGGATGTGCATCCAACGCTTCGGCCTGCCAATGAATAGAGCGCGGAAAGCGAATGTCATCGACATTCCAAATACACACATACTCACCTTTGGCCAGTTTGATGCCCCGGTTCCAAGTGGCATAAAGTCCTTCACGAACCGGCACGATGTGATACTTCACAAACGGCAGCGCAGGCAACTGTTTGTGAATCACGGCCTGTTCATCGGGCAACGGATCGTTGTGAAGCAGCAAGATTTCAATCTCCTCGGTGTGTTCGAGCTGCGATACGTAGTGGAAATAGCCCTCCAAGAAGGCTTCGCACCGATAGAGCGAGGTGATAACGGTAACTTTAATGGGTACTGTTTTCATCATGCAGTAGTGGAAAGATTAATGCAGTGGTATAGAAAAGTTGGTCGGAAGTAAAAGAGAAGCCAAAGACCAGCGCCAAACTCAGCACCATCGAGATGGCCAGCGTTCCGCGGCGTCGCCAATAGCGAACCCCTACATAGGCATACAGCGCCAAGTAGATGAGCGTGCCCACGATGCCATAGCGAATAATGAAAATAGACCAGGCAATATCGGATGTATCCAACTGCGTGGTGGCTCCGGTTTCATTATCTTCCAGTCCGATGATAAAGTTGAAGTGATTCTCGGTATAGTGTGTGTTCTCGCTCATAAAGCCCAATCCGAAGAGAGTTCCTACCGCCGTTTCGGTGGTTTCCAGGTAGCGTTCGAAGAAATTATCCGCGCGAAAGAGCAACGT
>JAISHB010000073.1 GCA_031262785.1 Prevotellaceae bacterium | reverse complement strand
GGCAATCACCTCTAAGGCAGCCGTGCGCCGGCGCAATCGTTCAAAGGCTTCATCAGCCGCGCTCAGCAACTGGCGGTTCAAAAACAGGTCGCCACAGGTGTAGCCGGTGAGTCCCAGCTCGGGGAACACCACTATTTCCACACCCTGCCCAGCCGCCTCGATGATCAAAGCCTCCGTTTGGGCTGCATTGAAGGCGCAATCGGCTACCGTCACACGCGGCACGGCGGCCGCCACTTTTACAAATCCGTGTATCATCAAATTCTATGTTTAAACGCCGGCCAAAAACCGGTTCACAAGACGGGGATCGAGTTATAGCTTCAGTTTCTTCTTCACCGCTTTCGATTCGTTGTGTAACCGATCCAGGGCGGTCACCACATAGCGGTACTTGGTTTGTCCGCTGGCGTAGGGAAGCTTGTAGAAAGGCGACCGGGTAACGGCTACAATGCGCGTGGCGTCGTCCAGATCGACCTTTTCGTTGTCGGCAAAGCGATACACCACATACTGCACGGCGCGGTTCATCTCCTCTTTATATTTAGGAGCCGTCCAGCAGAGCACATAGCCGTCTTCGGTCCAGACGGGTTTGAGCTTGCGCACCTTCGAGGGCGCGTCGCTGTCCATGAAGTCGAACACGGGCGGCAGTGCGGGATATTTAAAATAGTTCGTCATGAGCGAGTCGCGGTAACCCGCCGGATTGGCTATCACCGCCCCGGCCGGCCATTGGCAACTGCCGCCGATGGTTTGGTAGGAACGTTCCAGCATGATTTTGCGGTTCATCTGATTGCGGGTGGAGTCTTGCAGGTCGCGGTAACGCACGGTGTTCATCACCGATTGCCCGATGAAGAGCGGACGGTTTTCGGTGTTTTGCGCCCACCATTTCACCAACACTTCATAATCGGCACGCGGATGCCCGATTTGCCAGTAGAGCTGTGGAATGTTGTAATCGATCCATCCCTTGCGTGCCCACAAGAGCACATCGGCGTAGAGATCGTCGTAGTTCTCCAGGGCATTGGTTGCACTACCCAACGGGTCGGACGACTGGTTGCGGTAGACCCCGAAGGGAGAGACTCCAAATTTCACCCACGGCTTGATGGCACGAACGGTTTCGTGAATCTTTTTGATGAGCAGGCTCACGTTGTCGCGTCGCCAGTCGTTTTTGTCGGCGAATCCGGCGCCGTAGCGTGCATAGGTGAGACTGTCGGGGAAGTCCTTCCCGGCCACGGGATAGGGATAGAAATAGTCGTCCATGTGAATGGCATCCACATCGTAGCGCGTGACAATGTCGCTCACCACCTCGCAGATGCGATTCCGACTTTCGGGCAATCCCGGCCGGAAGAAGAGTTGATCGCCATACACCATGAACCACTCGGGGTGCTGGAAGTAGATGTGCGTAGGTGCCAGCTCATTCTTCAACGTAGTTTTCACGCGATAGGGATTGATCCAGGCATGAAATTCCATGCAACGTTTGTGGCACTCGTCGATCATGAACTGCATCGGGTCCCAGGCGGGAGAAGGAGCTTGTCCCTGCACACCCGTGAGAAAACGGCTCCAAGGTTCAAGCTTGGAGGGATAGAGTGCGTCCGCTTCGGGACGTACTTGAAACACAATTGCATTGATGCCCGTTTGTTGCAGCACATCCAATTGATGAATTAGGTTCTGTTTCATGGAGTCGGTAGACATCCCGCGAAACGCTCCGGTTACAGTGGCAATCCAGGCTGCGCGAAACTCACGTTTCGGATGCATTTGGGGTTGCACTTGTGCCTCTACTCCCATTGCAAAGAGTAGCAGGCAGAGGATAAGGGGTTTTAGTTTCATATATAGGGGTATTATTTCGGCGTAAAAATACAACTTTCTCTTGGAGAGTCAGTACCTTTGCCGCAAAATAAAAATATGACACTCCACAACTCCATTCTTGTTAAAGGCGCCCGCGTCAATAATCTCAAAAACATCGATGTAGAGATTCCCCGTAATAAATTGGTAGTGATTACCGGCCTCTCGGGTTCGGGTAAATCATCGTTGGCTTTCGACACCCTTTATGCCGAGGGACAACGCCGGTATGTAGAGAGTTTAAGCAGCTATGCGCGCCAATTCCTGGGAAGAATGAGTAAGCCCGAATGTGATTATATCAAAGGCATCCCGCCCGCCATTGCCATCGAGCAAAAAGTAAACAGCAGAAATCCCCGCTCCACCGTGGGCACTTCCACCGAAATATATGAATACCTCCGCCTGCTCTATGCCCGCGTGGGGCACACTTTTAGTCCGGTTAGCGGAAGCGAGGTGAAGAAACAGAATGCCGGGGATGTGGTTCATTGCATGCTCGGCTATCCCGACGGCACGCGCTACACCCTGCTCACTCCCCTACTCCTGCGCGACGGCCGCACGCGGTTGGAACAACTCTATGCCTGTTTGAAACAGGGATTCACGCGGGTGGAAGTAAACGGAGAAGTGATGCGCATCGAAGAGTATCGCAACCTGCAAGCAAACGATGTGGTCTATCTGCTCATCGACCGCCTGCGTGTAGAACGCAGCAGTGATGCCATCAGCCGCCTGAGCGACTCGGCCGAGACGGCACTGTTTGAAGGCGACGGGCAGTGTATGCTCCGCTTCTATCCGGACGGGGGCGAAACGCGTCTGCACACCTTTAGCAACACCTTTGAAGCCGACGGTATCCATTTTGAAGAGCCAAACGAGCAGATGTTTTCGTTCAACTCGCCGCTGGGAGCTTGTCCGCAGTGTGAAGGATTCGGAAAAGTAATCGGTATCGACGAACAGTTAGTGGTGCCCAACCGCTCGCTCTCGATCTACGACGGTGCCGTGATTTGCTGGCGCGGCGAAAAAATGGGCGAATGGCGCGACGAGGTGATTCACGGCGCCGCACAAGCCGGACTGCCCATCTTCACCCCCTACTACCAGCTCACCGACGAACAACGGCGCATGCTCTGGGAAGGTACGCCCTACTTCAAGGGAATTAACCAATTCTTCCAGATGTTGGAGGAGAACGTCTACAAAATACAATACCGCGTGATGCTCTCCCGCTACCGCGGCAAAACGGTTTGTCCCACCTGTCGGGGCAAACGGCTCAAACCGCAGGCCGATTATGTGAAAGTGGGCGGACGCAGCATCTCCGAGCTGGTAGATCTCTCCATCTTCGAGTTGGAACAGTTCTTCTCCCATCTCACCCTCGGCGAGCACGATGCGGTGGTTGCCCGCCGCATTCTCACCGAGATAAACAGTCGCATCCGCTTCCTCATCGACGTGGGATTGGGCTATCTCACCCTCAACCGCCTGAGCAATTCACTTTCGGGCGGCGAGAGCCAACGCATCAACTTAGCTACCTCGCTGGGCAGCAGTTTGATCGGCTCGCTCTACATCTTGGACGAACCCAGCATCGGCCTGCACAGCCGCGATACCGACCGGCTCATTGCCGTGTTGCGTCAGCTGCAACAATTGGGAAACACCGTGGTGGTGGTGGAACACGACGAAGAGATTATCCGTGCCGCCGACTACATCATCGACATCGGCCCCCGCGCCGGACGGCTTGGCGGAGAGATTGTATATCAAGGAGACCTGAGCGACCTTCGGAGCGGCAGCGACAGCTACACCGTGCGCTACTTGTTGGGCGAAGAGCAGATTCCCGTGCCCGCTCACCGCCGTTCGTGGAATTGCCACATCGACATCACCGGCGCCCGCGAACACAACCTCAAGGGCATCGACGTGCGTTTTCCCCTGAACGTAATGACGGTGGTCACCGGCGTGAGCGGCTCGGGAAAGAGCACATTGGTGCGCACCATTCTCTACCACGCCCTCAAGCGTGAACTCGACGAAATCAGCGAGCGTCCGGGCGAATACAACTCCATGAGCGGCGACATTCACAACCTGCGCAACGTAGAGTTTGTCGACCAAAATCCCATCGGCAAGTCGAGCCGTTCCAACCCCGTCACCTATCTGAAGGCCTACGACGAAATACGCAAACTGTGGGCCGAACAACCCCTGGCGCGTCAAATGGGCTATCAAGCCAGCTTCTTCTCGTTCAACACCGAAGGGGGACGGTGCGAAGAGTGCAAAGGCGAAGGCACCACCACCGTGGAGATGCAATT
>JAISHB010000082.1 GCA_031262785.1 Prevotellaceae bacterium | reverse complement strand
AGGTGCCCGAAGAGATAGCCAATGCACAATAATGGATATATAACTTTTAAAGACAGAAAAGATATGAAAATAGTAAAATATATCAGTTCATTGTTTGCCATCGCGTTGCTGTTCGCCGCATGCGATAAGAAAGAGGTCGAACTCGATTTTCGACCGGCAGCAGGCATGGCACAATTTCAACTTCACTACATGGTTCCTGTTACTTCGGGTGTTAGCACGGAGTACATTTACCGCGTCGACATCAACGATGTGAACATCTCGAACGATCAATGGAGCATCAGCACCTACAACGGGCAACCGGGTTCAAACGTAGGTGAATTCTTTGTTGCACAACCGGGTAAGAATAACATCAAACTCTACCAACGCGTAAGTAGTAAAGACACATTGGTTTACAACCAGGATGCCACCTTTACGTCAGGTACTCAAACCGTGATTGTGTATGATTTCCATCAACCTCCTATTGTTACCGAATGGAATGTGCCGGAAAATACCGGCAAGTCTTACGACACCGACACCATCGGTTACATCAAGTTCCACAACCTGATGTTCGAGACTCCGGCTGTTCCCAAGACTGAGGATGCTCCCGAGATTCCGGCTGTTCCCACCACCTTGAAGTTGCAATATCAATTTCGCTACATTCTACATCCGCTCTACACCATAGCCGATGAGATGGCCGGAACCATTCCCGAAGGTAAAAAGGTGGGCAATTACACCGGTGACACCAAAAAGAGTAAATGGGCAAATCTGGGGCCGGCGCTTGCCTTCGGCGAAAACACCGGCTGGGTGAAAGTTCCGGTTAAAAAGAGTGAATACGTCACTTCGGGTTATGCCACTATCGACTACCGTATTCTTGTAGTGGAAGGGGGAACAGTAGGTGTTGAAAAGAATGCCGACGGCATCCTGCTAGCATGTGCTACCGGAAAAACTACTCCAACATCTTATGGAACCATTGGTGATACCGGTGATAACAGTGAACGTGGTGACTATTGGACACTCTATGTAGGTAGAGCACACCAACACTTCTTTGCCGGTGCACGTGCGGGACTTCCCGGATGCGGCGTAAGAACGTTTGGTGCAAGATAACTCTTCTCCAAATCTACGCCGGTGTGATGCACCACAGGAAGCTCCTCGCCGATTCCGACTATACTTCGCTCGACTTCGAGATTGGTTGGGCAAAAAAGTTGGGAGCGTTTCACATTGCGGCGCGAAGCCGGAGAGATTTCTGACCAGACCTTCACCTACCGGCGCGAAGCTGCCTGAAAATCTATTCAGACCATAACCTACCGGCGCGAAGTTGGTCAGAAATCTATCCTAATTCGAGCCGGTAGGTGAAGGTCTGGTCAGAAATCTCTCCTAATTCGCGCCGGCAGGTGAAGGTCTGATCAGAAATCTCTCCTAATTCGAGCCGATAGGTGAAGGTCTGATCAGAAATCTCTCCTAATTCGAGCCGATAGGTGAAGGTCTGGTCAGAAATCTCTCCTAATTCGAGCCGGTAGGTGAAGGTCTGGTCAGAAATTTCTCCTAATTCGCGCCGGTAGGTGAAGGTCTGGTCAGAAATTTCCCCTAATTCGCGCCGGTAGGTGATGGTCTGGACAGGGAACCATTGGCGATACCGGTGACAAGTGGTGACTATTGGACGCTCTATGTAGGTAGAGCACACCAACACTTTTTGCCGGTGCACGTGCGGGACTCTCCGGATGCGGCGTAAGAACGTTTGGCGCAAGATAGAAGATAATCACCGGCCTTTGTGCGAAAGGCACCGCGATTCGGGTAAAGGGTCGGTGCCTTTCAAAAGAAAGGCCGGTGTTATCACTTTTATCCCTATTTTTGTGCGCTGTAAACACCCCATTCGCATGAAGATAGGTCAAATAGAACTGGGCGAACATCCCCTGCTGCTGGCACCGATGGAAGATGTTACCGATGCTCCCTTTCGTTTGCTTTGCAAGCGCTTCGGTGCCGACTTGGTCTGCTCGGAATTTGTTTCGAGCGATGCACTGATACGCGCCATTCATAAGACCCAAGAGAAACTCACACTCAACGAAGCCGAGCGTCCCGTGGCCATTCAAATTTACGGCAAAGAGGCGGCGGCAATGCGCCAGGCGGCGCAATTGGTGGAGGCAGCGAAGGCCGACATTGTAGACATCAACTTCGGATGCCCCGTCAAACGGGTGGCTGGCAAGGGAGCCGGCGCCGGATTGTTGCAACAGCCCGACCGCATGATTGAAATTACCCGCGCCGTGGTAGAGGCCGTGCACATTCCCGTGACGGTGAAGACACGCTTGGGGTGGGATGCCGACCATCGCATCATTGTAGATTTGGCCGAACGGTTGCAAGATTGCGGCATCAGCGCGCTGACCATTCACGGTCGCACCCGCGCACAAATGTACACCGGCACGGCCGACTGGACACTCATCGGCAAGGTGAAGAACAATCCGCGCATGCACATCCCCATCATCGGCAACGGCGATGTAGCCACCGGCGAGCGTGCCCGCGAATGTTTCGACCGTTATGGGGTGGATGGAGTGATGATTGGACGCGCCTCGATTGGTCGGCCTTGGATATTCCGCCAGCTGAAACACTACTTGATCACCGGCGAAGCCCTGCCGCCCGAAGCGCCCCAGTGGTATCTCGATGTGCTACGTGGGGAGATACGCGACAGCATTGCACGGCTCGACGAGCGACGCGGCATCATTCACATCCGCCGTCACCTTGCCGCCTCGCCGCTTTTTAAAGGGATACCCAACTTTCGGGAAACGCGCATAGCGATGTTGCGCACCGAATCTGTCGACGAACTCTTCAGCATCCTCGATACCCTTGCGCCGTTGCTATCCTTGACATGAAATCATCAAGATGGTCAGCAAAAAGGCCAAACTGATGATGGCTTTCACTTTTTGCAGGAAATAGCGACTCTTTACAAATTCTTGAATGGAAAATTCTTCCGCCTTGAATACGAGGCTGGACGGATATGAAAATGTTGCATCCATAGTTTTGTTCTTCTCATACGTGTTTGATGTTTGTTGTGTTTCAACTGCCCACACGGCCGCGAAACGCCCGCAAAGATAGCGGACGTAACGCATTTTTCAAAATAAAAATCAATGTTCTGTCATCTTTCGCTCCACGAACGACTTTTTTTGCAGCGACTCTTTTTGATCTTTTTCCAGCCTGGTGATGGATGAAAGCAGTTGCGACAACTCATAAATAGCTGCCAGTGCTTGCCGATCGGTGGTATTCATTGGATAGGTGTAGCGCCGATCGCCGAGATATTCCACACGCAAGGGCTTGTCGCGATTCAGGTAGATAAAACCCATCACATTGCCGTCGCTTCCCAAGCGGAAGTCGGCCTGCTCAATCTTCTGCCCGAGGTTGTCGGTTTCGTAGCTGTCTTTGGAAGGCGGCGTTTGGGCAAAGGTGCCGTCGGGTGCCGTTACTTTGACGGCCGAATGGTGAATGTAGGCGTTCCCGCAATAGATGGAGGTCATGTCCATCACGCCCCGTTCGTCAACCTGAAAGCGGAGGAAGGAACGATGCAGATTCTTTTCCACGACCTGCGAGGGATGAAAATAGTTGCCGATGCGCTGATAGGCGGTGTCTTTCTCGAGCACAAAGTTGGATAGGCGGCGATTTAGTTCTTGTCGCTGCACTTGCAACATACTGTCTAAGTAGGCCAGCGTAATCAATTGCTCTTTCAACTCCACCTGTTGCATCAGGCGGATGCCGGCGCGTCGGGTTTCAAACGCCTTGGGAAAATTGATTTTAATGCTGTCTATTTGCAGCTTGGCTTCGTTGTAACGGCCCTCGTCAAAGGCTTGACGGGCTGCCTGCAGATGGCGGGAGGCTTGTTTCTCCACATCTTGGCAGGCTGTCAGGGCGAAGACAAGCATCAGCGACAGCGGAAGGAGGATTTTGTTCATCTCTTTGGGATTGAGGGGGTTAGTTGGCCACAAATGTAGAGAGATTATTAGATAAATGTTGCTACATTTGCCCGAACAATCATTTTAATAGCATCGTATGCCTCACTTTCGTCTCCGCGCCTATCTTCGTACTCCCTATCCGATTGTCTATCCGGGCGGGAAGGGATTTATCCTCTCGTTTGCCATTGTCTTTCTCATTTTGTTTCTGTTGCAGCCTTTCGGCATCGCAAACATTGCCAACGGAAAGGTGCAGATGCTGTTGGAGACGAGCTGTGTTTCCGTTTTGATGGTGGGCATTGCTATTTTTCTGTTGCCGCGCCTCTTTCCCCGTTATCACCGAAGTGATCGGTGGACACTGGGCAAACAACTGCTCAAATGTGTGGAGATTACCTTGCTGATTGCCGTAGGATTGTGGAGTTACTACTATTTCCGCTATCAGCAACTCACCAATTTCTTGGTGTGGCTGTTGTGGGTGGCCATCGTTGCCCTCTTTCCTTTCCTTTTCCTTTCGTTGTGGAACCGCACGCTTTTGCTGGGGCGGAGGTTGCGCCAAATGAAGGAGATGAACGAGGGCATTACCCGTCGCGGCACACCAACCTTACCGTCCAATTCCCTCACGCTTTGCTTTCGGGGAACCACCAAGGAGAGTCTTGATGTTGATGCGGCCGATTTTCGCTACATCGAGGCCGAAGGCAACTACATCCGGATTGTTTTTTGCCCGGCGGGCAAGAGAGAACAGAAGCTGATTCGCGCCACCATGCGACAAGCCCAAGAAGTGGTGGCACCCGCCCGGCAGATTGTGCGTTGTCATCGGGCATTCTTGGTAAATACAGGGGCGGTAATCCGGGTGGAGGGCAATTTGCAAGGCTATCGCCTGGATTTGGAGGGTTGTGATGCGCAAATACCCGTATCGCGCGGTTACGCCAAGGAGATACGCCGGCAACTCATCCCAAAAGAGTAGCGTTTCGTCACCCGCTGCCCGCCGGCGGTCACATCCTCGGGCGGAGTATCCCATTTCTTTTTTCATCTCTTTGCTTCCTGCTATGTTTGCGGCATCCATCGTAACGAATCATAGCAAGTGGCATGAAGCATTCGCTCCTTATTCTTATCCTGATAGCAATCGGTAGCGCCCGGGCACAAACCGTGCAGCGCGACACCGTCTATCTGCAACTCGACACCGACAGCGTCGTCTTGTTGCAACAAGTCACCGTAAAGGGAAGTCGAACCCCTGTGACCAACAGTCGATACAGCGATCTTTCTCCCGTTGAATTGGTCACCACGGGCGGCGCTAACGGTAACCTGTACGCGGCGCTGCAAACACTTCCCGGTACACAAGTGGAGGGAGAATCGGGCAAGTTATTGGTTCGCGGGGGCAGCAGCGACGAAACACAAACCTACATCGACGGTCTGCACGTGCTCTCGCCCTACGCCTCCACCGGCATCAATACACCTACACGCGGCCGATTTTCCCCGTTTATGTTTAGCGGCATCCAGCTCTCTACGGGCGGGGCACCGTTGGAGTACGGCGAAGCCCTGTCGGCCGTGTTGCCCTTGGAAACAAAGGATCGCAGCGTAATTAACAAGCTCGGATTGAACGCCTCGGTGGTGGGAATAGGCGGCGGCGGCACGCATGCCTTTGAAAAAAGCTCGCTCTCGCTCAACATCGACCTGCAAGACTTGCATCTGTATGAGCGGCTCTTCCCAAGCAGACGTCGTTTCGAACAACCCTACCGAAAACAATCGGGCGAAACCCAATTTCGATGGCATCCTACGGACAGTACGCTCCTGAAATGCTACGCGGCCTATAGTCGCACCGATTTTTCGAACTACCCCACGGACACCCCGCGCCTCTTCAGTCTGGGTGAAAACAACTTCTATCTGAATGCAACCTTTCGACACACCACCTCCGGAGGATGGAAGTGGTATGCAGGCATTGCCTATTCACTACTCGACCAAGCGGTTGCAGGTGCGACTATTTCCGATGATACCTATCGGCAGCGCCGGGAAGAGTGGCATTTGAAGGCCAAAATAACCCGTTCTTTCTCGCCGCGGATGCACGTGGAGGTGGGCGCCGAAAGCTTTCTTCGGAATTTCCGAACGGTGTACCGGGCACCAAACATTCCGCCGACCGCGCAACAGGTTCGTCCCGTGTTGACAGCCCTCTTTGCCTCGGCGGCCTATCGTGTGTGGGAACAACTGAAAATAGAAGGCGCGTTGCGCAGCCAATACACTGCGCCCAACGGTCAACTGCTGCTTTCGCCGCGCTTCGCCGTTAGTTATGATCTCGGAGGCACCGTGTTGAGCCTCTCGACCGGTCGCTATACCCAGCTTCCCGACGGATTTTTCTTATTGCAATCGTCCGATTTGCAAAACCAGACGTGCGTACAATGGAATTTCGGCATCGGTCGTGAGCACGACGGACGCCTCTATAAATTGGAGCTTTACACCAAGCGCTATCGCCGTCTTCCCCGCTGGGAAACGCAGGAAATGCTCGTCAGTGACGGTTATGGACACAGCCGCGGCATCGATTTGTTTGTCCGCGACGGCGTTACGCTCAAAAACATCGAATATCAGCTCTCCTACACCTATAATCACTCCCGCCGCTACTACTTGGATGATCCCGAGCCGGGCGTGCCCCAATATGCCACCCGCCACAATGCCGCGCTCACGGTGAAATATTCGTTGCAGCCGTTAGGCATGCTCATCGGGCTGACCAACCGATTTGCTACCGGTCGACCTTATCACAATCCCGCCCGCGCCGGATGGATGAACGACGAAGTGAAACCCTACCACACGCTCGACCTCGGATGGACGTTCATTCCCTCGCGCAAACTGATCCTTCACGCCTCGGCAACCAATATCTTGGGTCGCCGCAACCTGTTTGGAAGGGATGGTAACGGCCGGCCGATACAATCCTCCGAAGATCGGTTCTTTTATGTGGGATGTTTCCTTACCATCGGCAAAAAGGCGGCTTATGATGTCTCTAACTTTTAAACTTCACCCCATTTAAACTCAAAAAAATGAAAAGAACCCTTTCCCTTTCCCTGGCTTTGGGAATCAGCATGCTTTTCCAAAGCCTCTTGGCGCAGCGCCTGACGCTTGAAGTGCGCAACATTGAAAAACCGGTCGGCGCGATGTACGTTGGCCTCTACAACTCCTGGGAATCGTTCATGAAACAACCCGTGGCCTCCTTCGCACGCGCGGTCAACGACACACTGATGGTGGTTGTTTGCAACGGATTGCCCCCAGGCGAGTATGCTGTCTCCCTCTTTCACGACGAAAACAATAACGGGCGGCTCGACGCGGGCAACTACGGCATCCCGCTGGAAAAATACGGTGTGAGCAACAACGCCAAAGGACGGATGGGGCATCCCACCTACCGGCAGTGCGCCTTTGCGTTGCGCAGTGACACCCTGCTGGTGATTGGCCTGCAATAAGAGTTTGGAAGAATATCCCTATCTTTGTGCCCCGAATCAACAATCAGCCCGATATGATGCGTTTAAGCCACACCGAACTGGAAACCCATTTTAGCAACGATATTTTTCACCATTTGTCCGCCACGGCCGACGCACTCGGTATGGAGTGCTACGTCGTGGGCGGATATGTGCGCGACATTTTTCTGCATCGTCCCTCCAAAGACATAGATGTGGTGGTGGTGGGCAGCGGAATCGCGATGGCGCAAGCATTGGCCGACCGATTGGGTCGCGCCGCACACCTTTCACTCTTTAAAAACTTCGGCACCGCCCAAGTGAAGTGGCGCGAGGTGGAGATTGAGCTGGTGGGCGCCCGCCGCGAGTCGTACCGTCACGATTCGCGCAAGCCGGTGGTCGAAGACGGCACGCTCGAAGACGACCAGAACCGGCGCGACTTCACCATCAACGCCTTGGCCGTTTGTTTGAACCGCCGTCGGTTTGGCCAGCTTATCGATCCGTTCGGCGGACGCGAAGATTTGAAAGAACGCCTCATCCGCACTCCGTTGGATGCCGACATCACCTTCAGCGACGATCCGTTGCGCATGATGCGTTGTATTCGCTTTGCCACGCAACTCAATTTTTATATTGAGGAGGCCACCTTCGAATCACTTTGCCGCAACTGCGAACGCATTCGCATTATTTCGGCCGAACGCATCACCGAAGAACTCAATAAAATCATTGCCTCGCCCACGCCCTCGAAGGGTTTTGTCGAGCTGGAACGTTCGGGGCTGCTCAGCATCATCTTTCCCGAGCTGATGGCCCTGCAAGGCATCGAAACGCGTGCCGGGCGCGCCCATAAAGATAATTTCTACCACACCCTCGAGGTGTTGGACAACATCAGTCGCCTGACCGACAACCTGTGGCTTCGCTGGGCTGCCTTGTTGCACGACATTGCCAAGCCCGCCACCAAACGCTGGGATCCGCGTGCCGGATGGACGTTCCACAACCACAATTTCATTGGAGAAAAGATGGTGCCGCAGATTTTTCGCCGCATGAAGCTGCCGATGAACGAAAAGATGCGTTACGTGCAGAAAATGGTGGGTCTTCACATGCGTCCCATCGCCATCGCCGACGACGAGGTGACCGACTCGGCCGTGCGCCGTCTGCTTTTCGAGGCGGGCGACGACATTGAAGATTTGATGACGCTTTGCGAGGCCGACATCACCTCGAAAAACAGCGAACGCAAGCAGCGTTTCCTCCACAACTTCTGTTTGGTGCGTCAAAAACTCAAAGACCTGGAGGAGCGCGACCGCATCCGCAATTTTCAGCCCCCGATCAGTGGCGAGGAGATTATGCGCACGTTCAATTTGCCTCCCTCGGCGCAGGTGGGAGCGCTTAAAAGCGCCATCAAGGATGCGATACTGGACGGAGTGATTCCCAATGAATACAACGCAGCCCGCGCATTCTTAATGCAGCGGGCTGAGCAGATGGGGTTGAGAGAAGTGCTTTAACCGCAAGGAATCTTATCCTTGCGGTGGTTCCTCCTCTCCGTCATCGTTTCCTCCGTCGTTGTTATTGCCTCCGGGAATCTTTTCTTTCACCTTATCGCCGAGTGCCTCTTGTTTATAGTGCTTGATCAGGACGTTTATATGGTCGATGAAGTCGGCGTAAGTATCCCCGCCATCCATCATATCCAGCGTTTCCACCACTTCGGTAAATTCGCGATAAGCTTTATCGGTCTCTTTGCGGGCATCAATGAGTCGGGATGTGCCGTTGTTGGTGGTCTCGTCCAAGCGCTCTTTGACCACCTGTTGCAGCTCGGTATTGGCCGCTTTGATGTCCACTACCACCTGTTGCAGGTTCAAGGTCTTGACGGCCGGGGCGAATTTACCCTCTAAATCATCGATGAGGTTGGAAAACAATCCGGTGGCCGCATCTATTTGCATATTGCGGCGAATACTATAATCTTTTAGGAGTTGGAGCAGCGTTTTGGCATCCTCTTGGGTCGAATCCAGCTTCAAAAAGCCTCTGGCAGTGCCCTTGAGTACCGTCAGCAACGAATGCCGACGATTGTTGAGGATGGAAATCTGTTCGGTAAACGCACTTTTTCGTTGAATGGCCAGCGCCCCGTCAACGTGATCAATCCCCAATTTCAACGCAGCCAAAAACTTCGCTGCCTTTTGTGCGACTAATTTGTTGGACATAGCCAACGTGTAGATGCTCATCATGAAATTAAAATAAGCACCCCTTGTGAGCCTTGAGACGGCCAGCTTGATAATCTTTCTCATTTTGTTCCTATTTTAAGTGAATGTTGTTGGCAAAGCAGGGAAACACAGAGGAAACAGACCCTCTTTTTCTCGTTTGTCTTTGCTATAAACAACGCAAAGGCAAAAAAGCTCACGAAGAAGTGACTTTTTTTTGCGAAGGGTCATTGAAGCGTGCAAGAAAGTCAAGTGGGCAGACGAAAGGCTGATGTAGCGTACAACGGGGTGAAGTGGGCAGACGGGATGGTTTTGTCGCGTGCAACGGGGTTAAATCAGTAGACGGGATGGCTTTGTAGCGTACATAAAGACCAAGTGGACAGGCGGGATGGTTTTGTTGCGTGCAATAAGGTTAAGTGGACAGGCGGGAGGTTTATGTAGCGTGCAATGAGGTTGAATGGGTCGACGGGAGGTTTATGTAGCGTGCAAGGAGATTCAGTGGGCGGACGGGATATTTATGGCATTATATATAAATGGAAAAGATGCTTGATGGAATATTTGGAATAAAGGTTCTCTTCATATCCAAACTATTCGTACCTTTGCCTAAATAATTATAGTATATTGTATGGGAACTGTTAAAAGAAAGCTGTATGGAAACCATTGGCAATGATAACCATAAAATAATTTGTGGAGATGCGATAGAAGCATTAACGTTGATTCCAGATAAATCTATTGATTTGGTATTTGTCGACCCTCCATATAATATAGGGAAAAATTTTAATGGACTCAAAGACAAATGGGCTACCGACAATGAATATCTCAATTGGTGCTACCAATGGATAGATTTGTGCATCCGCAAATTGAAAGAAACAGGTTCTTTGTATATTATGACTTCTACTCAGTTTATGCCCTATTTTGATATTTATATCCGCAAAAAAATGAGTATTCTTTCCAGGATAGTTTGGTCTTATGATAGTTCCGGAGTGCAAGCTAAGAAATATTACGGTTCCATGTATGAGCCGATCTTGTTTTGCGTAAAAGATGAGAATAAATATACGTTCAATGCCTCTGACATTCTTGTAGAAGCGAAGACTGGTTCCAAAAGAAAATTAATCGACTACAGAAAAAACCCTCCGCAAGTGTATAATTCGGAAAAAGTTCCCGGGAATGTATGGGAGTTTGCGCGTGTTCGTTATCGTATGGATGAGTATGAAAATCATCCGACACAAAAGCCCAAAGCTTTATTGGAACGTATTATCAAAGCCAGCTCAAATGTCGGTGATGTTATATTAGACCCCTTTTCCGGGACATTCACTACCAGTTTTGTTGCTCAACAATTGGGGCGAAAGTCCATAGGCATAGATGTTCAAGAAGAATATATTAAAATTGGCCTAAGGCGATTAAAGTTGGCCGAAACGTATCACGGAGAGGTTTTGGCAAAAGAATATCGTACATTTGAGAAGAGAAAAACGAGTTCGCAGGGAATATTAATGTTAGATTTGTTTGAGTAATAATTCAATGGAGCATCTATTCACTATCAATATAAAGAAGATTCTTAGCCAAGCATTTGGAGAGGATGCGGAAGTTGTATACGATAAAAGTTTGCTCATTCAATATATAAATGAGAAAACACGCTCTGCAAATAAGGGGTCTAAAGCTCGTTCCGGTTTTGCAAATCTGTATGCCCTATATGTTATTATAGAAGATTACGTTAAAAGGGGATATGATAATGTGGGAGATTATTCCAACTATGAAGGAGCCGTTTTCGGTGAGTTGTTTATGAGACAACGAGAATTGCCTTTTGGTGGTAAATTGCAAAATCATGCGTTGAATAATCGCATGAATTCAGAGTTCCAAAAATTCTTTCCGAATACCGAATATATACCTATTTTGCGCAATTTTGAAACGAATCGTTATTGGATTAATGAGCATCTGTTGAAATTATCATTCAAAGGAAAAGTTTATAATATAGCAAGTGTTATACTTCAAATGATTGATGAATATATTCAAACCAAGCAAGATTCATTCCGACGATTTGTGCAATCTTGTACTGATTTGCAAAAGATGGGGAAAAGTTCGCCTGAACAGGTGGAAAAATTCATCATTGACTTATTGGCTCCCAATGTAGATGCCCGCCTTTTTGAGATTGTTAGTTATGCGATATTGAAATATTATTATCATGATCAAAAGATATATTGGGGCTTTAAACTCTTCCATCTAAAAAGAGAGGCGTTAGAATTATATAAAACAGGACGCACCAATGCAAACGACGGAGGAATTGATTTTGTAATGCGTCCGTTGGGACGTTTTTTTCAGGTGACAGAAACATTAGATTTTAAGAAGTATTTCCTTGACATTGATAAAATTCAGAAGTATCCTATCTCATTTGTGGTGAAATCGATGGATGATGTGCCTGAAATAACTAAGAAACTAAGAGAAAATGCATATAAGGTATATCCTATACAATGTATTATAGATAAATATATGGATTGCATAGAAGAGCTTATTAATATACCTATATTGATAAATCGATTTAAGGAAGCTATGCGGCAGGGGTATCTAAACAAAATACTTGAGGAGATAATCGTCCAAAGTCGTGTGGAATTTAATTTTGAAGAAGACGAAGAAGATTGATTATTGAATGCTTTAACAATTTTGCATATGAAAATAGAATTAGGCAAGTTCAACACCCTTCGCGTGACCAAAGAAGTGGAGTTTGGTCTATATCTGGACGGCGGTGACGAAGGAGAAGTGCTGCTTCCCAAGCGCTACGTGCCCGAGGATGCCCGTATCGGCGATGAATTACCTGTTTTTCTCTATCTCGACAACGAAGAACGCCTCACCGCCACCACGCAAACGCCCTTGGCGCAGGTGGGCGATTTTGCCTGCTTGGAAGCGGCGTGGGTGAATCAATACGGTGCTTTTTTGCATTGGGGACCCATGAAAGACCTGTTTGTGCCCTTCGCTGAACAAAAACTCAAGATGGAGGTGGGAAAAAAGTATATTGTGCACGTACATCTGGACGATGAAAGCTATCGCATCGTGGCATCGGCCAAAGTTGAACGGTATCTTTCCCGGGAAACTCCGCCCTATTGTCCCGATGAAAAGGTGCAAATCCTTGTACAGCAAAAAACCGATCTCGGCTTTAAAGCCATCGTGGATAATCAATATGGCGGGCTGTTGTACGAGAATCAACTGTTTCAACCGCTGCACACGGGCGACAGGCTCACCGCCTACATCAAACAAGTGCGCGAAGATGGAAAAATCGACCTGATGCTGCAGCCCCAAGGGGTGAAACGGTTTGCCGATTTCGCACATACGTTGCTCCACTATCTGCAAGCACACGACGGACACACCCCGCTCAACGACAAAAGCCCCGCCGAAGAGATTTACGCCGCCTTTGGCGTCAGCAAGAAGACTTTTAAGCAAGGCGTGGGCGATTTATATAAGAAACGATTGATACGATTAGACGGGGAGGGGATTTGGTTGGTGGGCGCCAACAAGCATTCTAATCACTAAAAAAGTCAGAAAGATTCTCCTGACTTTGCCGTGCGTCCCCTACTTTTGTTGCTGAAGTTTTATTATTAAATCAAAAGCGTATCATGAAAGAATTAAAGATGTACATCGACGGCAAGTTCGTCGACAACCAATCCGGCAAATGGATTAATGTGTTGAACCCTTCCACCGAAGAAGTTATTTCACTCATGCCCGACGGCACGATAGAAGACGCCCGACGGGCTATTGATGCAGCCCAAAAAGCGCAACCCGCTTGGGAGGCGCTCACCTCTACCCAACGTGCCGGCTTTTTAAAGAAGATTGCGCAAGGCATCCGCCGGCGTGAACAGGAACTGACCGACATCATTGTACGCGAAGGTGGTAAAACACAGGCGCTGGCCAATGTAGAGGTCAACTTCACAGCCGATTATATCGATTACATGGCCGGATGGGCGCTGCGTTACGAAGGAGAAATTGTGCCGAGCGAACGTCCCAACGAAACCATCTTTGTCTACAAAAAACCCATTGGCGTTACCACCGGTATTCTTCCCTGGAACTTTCCTTTCTTCCTGATTGCACGCAAAGCGGCTCCCGCGTTGCTCACCGGCAACACCATCGTGGTGAAACCCAGTCAAATTACCCCCGAGAATGCGTATGTTTTTGCACAAGCGGTGGAAGAAGCGGGCGTTCCCTCCGGTGTATTCAACATTGTCAACGGACGCGGCTCGGTGATAGGACATGAGCTGGCCGCCAATCCCAAAGTGGGCATGGTGAGCTTGACCGGCAGCGTGGGTGCAGGCATTCAAACGATGGCGGCCGCATCGGCCAACGTCACCAAGGTGTCGCTCGAGTTGGGCGGAAAAGCGCCGGGTATTGTGATGGCAGATGCCGATTTGGATTTGGCCGTGAAGAGTATTATTGCCTCGCGCGTCATCAACACCGGTCAGGTTTGCAATTGCTGCGAGCGCGTCTATGTACACGCGTCCGTCAAAGACGAATTTATGAAGAAATTGATTGCCGGCATGCAGGCGGTGAAGGTAGGCAATCCCGCCGAGGTGAAAGAGCTGGATATGGGGCCGTTGGTCGAAGCCGGTGCTCTCAAATCGGTCGAAGAAAAGGTGGCGAAAGCCTTGGCGCAAGGTGCGAAGCTGGAATGTGGCGGTCACCGCATCGGCACCAAGGGCTATTTCTTTGAACCTACCGTGTTGTCGGGTTGCACCCAAAAGATGGACATCATTCAAGAAGAAACATTCGGCCCCGTGCTGCCGGTGGTTGAATTTACCGATGTAGAAGAGGCCATCGCCTGGGCGAACGATTGCGAATACGGGCTGACCTCTTCCGTTTATACGCAAAATCTGGATATGGCCTTTAAATTGACCCGCTCGCTCAAGTTTGGCGAGACCTACGTCAATCGCGAAAACTTCGAGGCCATGCAAGGATTCCATGCCGGATGGCGTAAGTCGGGAATCGGCGGCGCCGACGGTAAACACGGGTTGGAAGAGTATCTTCAAACACACGTGGTTTATTTGGAAACTCAAATTTAATCAATGAAGATAGGACTTTTTATTCCCTGTTATGTCAACGCCCTCTTTCCTGAAGCGGGCGTTGCCACTTACAGGCTATTGAACTATTATGGAGTGGATACCGATTATCCACTCCAGCAAACTTGTTGCGGGCAACCCATGGCCAATGCCGGTTTTGAATCGGAGGCCGTGCCGTTGTTGCAACGGATGGATAATCTTTTTTCGGCTTATGATTACGTAGTGGCTCCTTCGGCCAGCTGCGTAGCATTTGTCAAGACACAACACGTTTGCCAAACAAGCACCAAAATCTATGATGTGTGCGAGTTTTTGCACGATGTGCTTAACGTAGACGATGTGCCGGGGTGTTTTCCGCACAAAGTGAGCGTGCACAACAGTTGTCACGGCGTACGCGAGCTTCATCTGTCATCGGCCAGCGAACTGAATGAGACGCGCTATTCCAAGATTAAAGATTTGCTCGCGATGGTCGAAGGCATTGAAGTGCTGGAACCCCGGCGGGTGGATGAATGCTGCGGCTTCGGCGGCATGTTTGCCGTGGAAGAACCCTCCGTATCGGTTTGTATGGGGAAAGACAAACTACACAATCACATCGCCACCGGTGCCGAATATATTACCGGTGCAGACAGTTCGTGTCTGATGCATCTGCAAGGCATTGCCCGTCGCGAGCAACTGCCCATTCAATTTATTCACGTCACTCAAATTTTAGCAGCCGGACTATGAGCACTTCACATTCAAAAGCCGCCGCCCGCTTTCTAAAGAACGGGACGCAGGCTCAATGGCACAATGAAACACTTTGGATGGTGCGTGCCAAACGCGATAATTTGGCGATGAAGATTCCCCAGTGGGAAGAACTTCGTGAACAATCGTCGCAATGGAAAATGGAGGTGATTGCACATTGGGAGACGTATCTGTCACAATTCATTGGCAAGGCGGAAGCAAACGGGGTGATTGTGCATCGAGCCAAAGATGCCGGCGAGCACAATCGCATCGTACTTGAAATCTTGCAGCAACACGGGGTGAAGAAGTTGGTAAAAAGCAAATCGATGCTCACCGAAGAGTGTCATCTCAATGACTTTTTGATCGGAAAAGGAATCGAGGTGATTGAAAGCGACCTGGGCGAACGTATCTTGCAGCTAATGAACCAACCTCCCAGCCACATTGTGATGCCGGCCATTCACCTGAAACGGCAAGAGGTAGGCAAGCTTTTTGAAAAAGAGTGGCACACCGAATCTGGGAACAGCGACCCCACCTATTTAACGCACGCCGCCCGCATGCAATTGCGAAACGAATTCCTTACGGCCGATGCTGCCATGACCGGAGCTAACTTTGGTGTAGCCGACACGGGCGATGTGGTGGTATGCACCAACGAGGGCAATGCCGACATGGGCACCTCTTTTGCGCCTTTGCATATTGTCTCTATGGGGCTGGAGAAGGTAATTCCCAATAATGAAGCGCTCAGTGTGTTTACGCGTCTGTTGGCGCGTTCGGCAACGGGACAACCTGTAACAACCTACATTTCGCACTATCGTAAACCGCGTGAGGGAGGCGAAATGCACATTGTGTTGGTTGATAATGGTCGCACGGCCATCGCAAACAATCCCGATCACATTCAAACACTGAAATGTTTGCGATGCGGCGCCTGTATGAATACCTGTCCGGTCTATCGGCGAAGCGGAGGCTATGCTTATTCCTATTTTATACCCGGCCCCATCGGCATTAATTTGGGGATGCTACAAAATCCGCAGGAAAATGCGGGTAATCTCTCGGCTTGTTCGCTTTGCTATTCGTGCAACAATGTGTGTCCGGCCAAAATTGATCTGGCCGACCAAATTTACCGTTGGCGGCAACAGCTCGACAGCCTCAAACGAGCCAATCCGGCAAAGAAACGGTTGTCGGGAGGGATGAAATTTCTCTTCAATCATCCGGCACTCTATCGTACGGCGCTAAAGATGGCGCCGCTGCTCAATATACTGCCGCGTCCGCTGATCTATAATAAGTTGAATGATTGGGGAAAAGAACGCGAGATGCCGCAGTTTGCCTCAAAGACATTCACCCAGATGTGGGAAAAGAACGAAGTACAACAACCGCTTCCCGATGAAAGCGAAGGGAAATCACACATCCATCCGGTTATTACGACGCCGTTGGAAGAGAAAATACCGTCGCCGACGCATCTTCCCCTCACGTTCGACGATAAAATAGCTCAATTCATTGAAGTGATGGCTTCTGTGGGTGGACGTGCCGTTGAACTGCAAGAGGGAGAGACACTCGAAGAGGCGATTCACACACTCTATCCCGATGCCCGCACCATTGCATCCAACTTGCCGGAAATAACAACAGCCACTTTCAACCCCGACGAAGTAGCAACCCCTCACGAATTGAACGGAACCGATTTGGCGATTATTCGCGGAGAACTTGGCGTCGCCGAAAATGCCTCCGTATGGATTCCGCAAAACGTGCGTCACAAGGCGCTCTATTTTGTTTCGGAACAGTTGCTCATCTTGCTCGATAAGAAGAAATTGGTGAATAATATGCATGAAGCTTATCGACAAATAGGCATGCGTGAAGCCGGCTTCGGCGTATTTATCTCCGGTCCTTCAAAAACGGCCGATATTGAGCAGGCATTAGTAGTTGGTGCACATGGAGCACGTGCGGTTGCGGTGTTACTCTCCTAATCTTTCTTTTTTCTTGCGAATATTTTGTAAAAGAGCAGATTATTCATATCTTTGCGACCGCTAATAAATAAAAGGCGGAGGGGCTAAGCTCCTCCGCTTTGTCTATATGCTTAAGTAATGATCGCAAAAGAGACAATTCATCAAATTGTAGAAGAATGGCTCAACGGGAAAGAATATTTTCTCGTCGAAATAGCCGTTGATCCGGATAATAACATCTTGGTGGAGATAGACCACAAAGAGGGCGTCTGGATTGAAGACTGCGTAGAACTGAGCCGTTTCATCGAGTCGAAACTGAATCGAGAGGCGGAAGATTACGAACTTGAAGTGGGTTCGGCAGGCGTTGGTCAACCCTTTAAAGTATTGCAGCAATACTATAACTATGTGGGCAAAGAAGTGGAAACGCTCACCAAAGAGGGGCGCAAAGTGAGCGGTGTTTTAAAATGTGCCGACCCGCAGGGATTTGTGCTCACCATTACCAAGAAAGTGAAACCCGAAGGAGCCAAACGTCCCAAAATGATAGAAGAAGACGAAGCTTTTGCATACAACGAAATTAATTATACTAAATATTTAATCAGCTTTAAATAGATATGGCAAAGAAAAAAGAGACTATCAGTTTGGTAGATACCTTTTCAGAGTTTAAAGAACTGAAAAACATCGATCGCACCACCATGGTGAGTGTGCTTGAAGAGTCATTTCGCAGCGTGATTACCAAAATGTTCGGTACCGACGAAAATTACGACGTCATTGTCAATCCCGACAAGGGAGACTTTGAAATATGGCGTAATCGGGAAGTGGTTGCGGATACGGATCTGGTCAATCCCAACCTGCAGATAGCGCTAAGCGAAGCGCAAAAGATAGACGCCTCCTACGAAGAGGGAGAAGAAGTGACCGATGAGGTAAACTTTGCCAAATTCGGGCGGCGGGCTATTCTGAATCTTCGTCAAACGCTTGCATCCAAAATATTAGAGTTGGAAAAAGACAGCATCTATAATAAATATATAGATAAGGTTGGAAGCATCATCAATGCCGAAGTGTACCAAATCTGGAAGAAAGAGATGTTGCTGCTCGACGACGAAGGAAATGAACTGCTTCTTCCCAAGGCCGAACAAATACCGGGCGATCTCTATCGCAAAGGAGAAACGGCTCGTGCGGTAGTAGCCCGTGTGGATAACAAGAATAATAATCCCAAAATTATCCTTTCGCGAACCTCGCCCGTCTTTCTGCAGCGGTTATTCGAGATGGAAGTTCCCGAAATCAACGACGGCTTGATCACCATCAAACGCATCGCCCGCATCCCCGGCGAACGCGCCAAGATTGCCGTAGAATCATACGACGATCGGGTAGATCCCGTGGGAGCATGCGTCGGCGTAAAAGGTAGCCGTATCCACGGCATTGTACGCGAATTGCGCAATGAAAACATCGATGTCATTAACTATACGCCCAATATTCAACTCTTTATTCAGCGTGCCATCAGTCCGGCCAAAGTCTCTTCTATCCGGCTGAACGAAGAAGAACACAAAGCCGAGGTTTACCTCAAACCCGAAGAAGTTTCGTTGGCTATCGGCAAGGGAGGATTGAATATTAAATTAGCCAGCATGCTCACCGAATACACCATTGATGTCTTCCGTGAATTAGACGATGCCGTTGTGGACGAAGACATCTATCTGGATGAATTCGATGACGAAATCGACGGTTGGGTAATAGATGCCATTAAAGCAATCGGTATCGACACCGCTAAAGGCGTGCTCAATGCTCCGCGTGAAATGTTGGTTGAAAAGACCGACCTGGAAGAAGAAACCGTAGACGAAGTGCTGCGCATCTTGAAGGCCGAATTTGACGAAGGTGTTGAACCCGCAAACGACCCCGTTGATATCGAAGAAGAGCGTGAAGAGGTCGAAGAGACGGATCTCCCCGCTCCCGCTCCCACTGAAAACGAAAGCGATAACGAGAACAAGAACGAATAAATACGATATGTCGATAAGGTTAAATAAGGTAATACGAGATTTAAATGTAGGCATTACGACGGCCGTCGAATTCCTGCACAAAAAGGGCTTTACCATAGAGGAAAACCCCAGTACGAAAATCACCGATGAGCAATACAACCTGTTGGTGAAAGAGTTTAGTACGGATAAAGACCTTAAAATGAAATCGGAACGTTTCAATCAGGAACGACACGGTCGCAACAAAGGTGTAGTAGCCATCGATGGGTATGAGGAGAAAAAAGAGAAAGAGAAACCCAAGCCCGAAGAGATAAAAACCGTTGTTCCCGAAGAAATACGCCCCAAGATTAAACCTGTCGACAAAATTGATCTGGATGCGAAACATACTCCCAAACCGGTTCAGGAAAAAAGCACTCCCCAAGCCGAGGAAACAACCACGGTGAAGAAAGAGGCCGAAAAACCGGCCGAACCGCTTGCCGAATCTCCCCAAGAGGTAGTCGTCGAGCCTCAACCGCTTGCACCGGCAGCCGCGAAAGAAGAAAAACGGGAAGAATCCGCCGACAACTCCCGGACCAAACAGACACCAAGCGAAGAGAAGCCTTCCGAGAGTCCAACCAAAGAAACCCTCGCGCCCGTCGTCGATGCAGCAGAGGCTCCCACTTCACCTATTCAGGAAAAAGAGGACGCACAACCGGTTGCACCGCAACCCTCCGCGGAAGCTCCGGCCACCCCGGCAAAACCGCAGGAAGCCGAAGTCTTTACGTTGCATGATAAATCGGAATTCACCTCGAAGCTGAACATCATCGGACAGATTGATTTGGCCAAGCTGAATCAGTCCACCCGCCCCAAGAAAAAGAGTCGTTCGGAGAAACGACGCGAACGCGAAGAGAAAGACCGCATCCGGCAAGATCAGAAAAAAGCCTTGAAAGAGGCCATCATCAAAGAGATTCGTCGCGACGAACCCAAGAAAGACGAAAAACCCAAAGAGGGCGAAGAGGGCAAAAAGCGTCGTCACCGCATCAACAAAGCCAAAGTGGATATTACCAATGCGGCGAATTTCCAACCGGCCGAAAAGAAAAAAGACGATAAACCCAAACAAGGAGGCGATAATAAAGGGCGTGGCAAAGGCGACCGCAACAAAGATCGCTTCAAGAAACCCGTAGTAAAGCAAGAACCCAGCGAAGAAGACGTAGCCAAGCAGGTAAAAGAGACGCTGGCACGTCTGACCACCAAAGGAAAAAGCAAAACTTCCAAATACCGCAAAGAGAAACGCGACATTGTGGCCGGACGTAAAGAAGAACTCGAAAGCATGGAGTTGGCCGACAGCAAAGTGTTGAAGCTCACCGAATTTGTAACCGCCAACGAGCTGGCCAACATGATGAACATCTCCGTTACACAAGTAATTGCCACTTGCATGAGCGTAGGCATCATGGTCTCCATCAATCAACGTTTAGATGCCGAGACCATCAACCTGGTGGCCGAAGAGTTCGGTTTCAAAACCGAATATGTAAGCGCCGAAGTGGCACAAGCCATTGTGGAAGAAGCCGACGCCGAAGAAGATTTGGTTCCCCGTGCTCCGATTGTAACCGTTATGGGACACGTCGATCACGGAAAAACCTCGCTGCTCGACTACATCCGCAAAGCCAATGTAATTGCCGGCGAAGCGGGAGGCATCACCCAACACATCGGAGCCTATCACGTCACCCTCGAAGATGGTCGTAAAATCACCTTCCTGGATACACCCGGACACGAAGCCTTCACCGCCATGCGTGCCCGCGGAGCCAAAGTAACCGACGTGGCCATAATTATTGTAGCTGCCGACGACAACGTAATGCCGCAAACCAAAGAAGCAATCAATCATGCCATGGCCGCAGGCGTCCCCATCGTATTTGCCATTAATAAAATAGATAAAGCCGGCGCCAATCCCGATAAGATAAAAGAAGAACTAAGCGCCATGAACTTCCTGGTCGAAGAGTGGGGAGGCAAGTATCAGTCACAAGACATTTCGGCCAAAAAAGGAGTGGGCGTCAACGAGTTGCTGGAGAAGGTATTACTCGAGGCCGAGATGCTCGAACTCAAAGCCAACCCCAATCGAAAAGCCATTGGTTCCATCATCGAATCGTCGCTCGACAAGGGACGCGGATACGTCGCCACCGTGCTGGTGTCGAACGGAACGCTTCATGTCGGAGACATTGTACTGGCCGGTGCCGCCTATGGCAAAGTAAAAGCCATGTTCAACGAACGCAATCAACGCATCAAAGAAGCCGGTCCTTCCGAACCCGTATTAATACTCGGACTAAACGGCGCTCCCGCGGCAGGCGATTCCTTCCATGTCTTCGATTCCGAACAGGAAGCACGTGAAATCGCCAACAAACGCGAACAACTCCAACGCGAGCAAGGATTGCGCACCCAGAAGATGCTCACCCTCGACGAAGTAGGACGTCGTCTGGCATTAGGCGATTTCCACGAACTCAACGTCATTGTAAAGGGCGACGTAGACGGTTCGGTCGAAGCCTTGAGCGATTCGCTGATCAAACTCTCTACCGAACAAATACAAGTG
>JAISHB010000045.1 GCA_031262785.1 Prevotellaceae bacterium | reverse complement strand
GGGGAGTTGTTTCTTGTAGGTTGGCAAAACGACCCGCAACCCAAAGAACGGGTTAAATCTGAAATCCAGCAAATACTGCACAACACCCTGCCGGACTGCTACGACCACATACTATTTTCGCAAAAGCGCGACGTGGTATTTGAGCATATTGTTGACCAGGCGATGATGGGCTACACTTGGTGGCTGGCGGTATGATGATTGTTTGAAAGGTCATCCTCATCGCAGCAAGGCAACAGCCATCAGCCAGCAATGTTTTTCATGACTCTTGCATGTGTGGGGAAATTCATACCAAGCAAAAAATATAACTGACTCATTATCAATTAGGATTTTCTATTTGTGGTGCCCACACCCGGACGAAGTATTAAAAGATGAATTTGAGTACCGCCATTTGTCACAATCGCCTGCGGAAGGCAAGAAAGCTGGCTACTTCTTTGCTTTGATGCGCTCCACACAATCAGTTTGAATCAAGAAAATCTCCTCCAAAACCTCCCCACTTTTAGCAGAAAACCATCAATCCGCAGCGAAAGTCGCAACACAATTGTGTTCCGACCATTGCTTGCCGTCTTTGGTCTCCCGCGAATTGTGTTCCGACCATTTCTCGGCGTCTTTGGTCGCCCGCGAATTAGGTTCCGACCATTTCTCGGCGTCTTTGGTCGCCCGCGAATTGTGTTCCGACCATTGCTCGTCGTCTTTAGTCTCCCGCGAATTGTGTTCCGACCATTTCTCAGCGTCTTTGGTCTCCCGCGAATTGTGTTTCGACCATCGCTCGCCGTCTTTAGTCTCCCGCGAATTGTGTTCCGACTATTTCTCGGCGTCTTTGGTCTCACACGAATTATGTTCCGACTATCGCTCGGCGTCTTTGGCCTCCCGCGAATTGTGTTCTGACTATCGCTCGCCGTCTTTGGTCGCCCGCGAATTGTGTTTCGACTATTGCTCCTCTTTTATCACTTCATCGAAATTATATGCTAATTCTTACATCGAACTCACGTTATCACTAAGTTTCCTTTTCCCCCTATAAAGCAGAATCTGCCTCCTTCCGGTGCGAAGGGAGGCAGATTCTGCTTTGTAGGGGGAAGAGGGCTGTGCCTTCCGGTCTTACAGCACCTTCACCCGCTTCTTATACTCGTCGATGGCGGCATCCAACCGCTGTTGGGCGGTGGTATCGCCCGGCACGTTGTGCGAGGGATGGATGTAGAGATGCACGCCCCGATCGGCCAGAATCTCGGCCACGGTGGTGATGGTCATCCACACCAACGTAACAAAGCTCAGGGTAGAGAGCGGACCTACCTTGTCTTGGTGATTCTTCAAATCTACCGAGGCATCCACCAGCGGAACGCAGGAATCGACCACGATGTCGGCCAATTCAAAGAGGTTCTTGCCCGAGGAGTGACGGCTCTTCTTATGCCCTGTTTCGCCGGCCGAGCCGTAGACAATCACCTTCATGCCCCGTTTCTTGGCCTCCAGTGCCACATCGATGTTCACGGCATTGATACCCGTATGCGAAAAGAGCCAGATGCAATCCTTCCCATCGAAGTCGTAGTTCTTCATGATCTCCACGCCATAGCCTTCCGCCCGTTCCAGAAAGAGGAACTGGTGGATGCCCATCTGTCCGATGATTTGGGTGAAGAAGGTCAGCGGCACCTCGCAGAGAGGGTGAAAACCTACAAAACTACCGATGCGCGGATACATCTCCTCCACCGGAATGGTGGCATGCCCGCAGCCGAAGGTGTGCACCCAGCGGCCGGCTTCAATGGAATCGGCCATTGCGGTGGCGGCCTGTTTAATGTTCTCTAATTGCGTGGCTTCAAGCTTTTCCATGATGCCATGCGCGTTTTTTAACCATTCTAATGCTAACATGATAAGTTGTTTAAATGTGATAATTAATAAAGGAAGTTATTGCGTGAGCTGCCGTCGATACAACAGCCACATAATCAGCAACGAAACAATCGTGATATAGGGGTACACCTCAATGCCGACACTCTGCGAGAGCCAGCCGGTGAGTGCGTTTAGGAACGTTTGTCCCAACAAGGCGATAACCAAAGCCACGCTGAAGGCTGTACCCGAGAGCGTGGGGTAGCGACTGCCGATGCTGCCCAGCACCACGGGGAAGGTGGCGGCCAGTCCCACCCCCACCAACACCATGCCCGCGAGCACCGGAAGAAAGGTAGCAGTCAGACTCATCAACACGAAACCCAAAGCGGCGACAAGCAAGCTGACCTGCAGGATAATCTCTTGCCGGATGTGCTTAAAAAGAAGCGTGAGTGCCAGCCGTGCAACGGTCAAGCCGGCCATCATACCGGCCAACACCATCAGAATCTGCTCGGCAGAGAGGGCGGTAGAGGTTTGGGTGAGGTAGAGGTTGGTCCAGTTGTTACTGACCCCCTCCACTCCACTCTGGAAAAAGAGGATGAAACTGAGCAGCAACAGCATCTTCTCCTTGAGCAATCCCAGCCCTTCTTTAATGGGAAAACCCTGAGGCTGTTTGGGCGCCGGAAAACGAACCGTCGCACAAAACAGGACGGCCGCCAGCATCACCGCACCGATGCCTTGCAGGATGTGTTCGAAGGAGTAGTGCGCCATCAACAGGCTGAGCAAGGTGGGGATACCCAGCGCGCCGATACCGTAGAAGGTTCCCAACAGGCTGATGCGCGAGCCTTTGTCGGCCTCGTCGTAGATGTCGGCCACCAGCGCGTTAGTTTCGCCGTTGAGAACACCTCCACCCAACCCAATCAGCACGATGGAGAGCTGCAACGGCAGGATGGTGGCGAAGTAGGCCAACCCCTGCAGTCCCAGGAGCACAGCACAACAGCTTACAAGAAACAAAGCCTTGTGTCCGTAACGGTCCACAATGGGACCGAACAGCAGCGAACCGCCCAACATGCCCAAGGGCAAGAGGGTGGCCAGGGTGGTTGTTTGCAAACTGCCGGTCAACTGCAGCTTTGCAACCAGCGAAGGGAGCAACGAACCCAGTGTGATCACCGAGATGCCGAAAAAACACATCCCGATGCAGGCGGCGATAAAGACGGTGGTACGGTTGAAAGGATTTCTATTTTCTGTCTTCATAAGATAATTATTTAAGTGAACGGTTGCGGGTGAACGAGAGGAGCCTCTTGGGTTTGGCGGATGGCCAGATAGGCGGCACCCGTTAGCCCTGCATGACCTGAGAGTTGCGAGGCAACGAACTCCACTTGCCGGATGCTGATGGGCTGCGCCCAGCGGCAGGCCTCCTGATAGATGTCGTCCAAGAAGCGGGTGGCCGGTCCGAACACCCCTCCTCCCCAGATAATCTTCTGCGGATTGAGCAGGCTCACGAGGTTGGCAGCAGCCATTCCCCACAGTTTGATGGCTTTGCCAAGGATTTCTCCGGCAAGGGGGTCGCCCGCCTGGTAGGCGGCAAACACATCGTGTGCCGTTAGACGCGCCACCCTCTTGCGGCGCAACACTCCCCGGTAGGTTTTGTCGGCGCCAACCGCCTCGCGTGCCCGGGCACCAATGCCGTTGCCCGAGGCGTAATACTCGAAACAGCCACAGGCAGCATAGGCCTCCTGGTAGGGCGACTGCAGCGCCATCCATCCGGTGGCGCCAATGATGTCGCCCGCTCCGTGCAGGAAGCGTCCGTCGACCACGATGCCGGCGCCGATGCCCGTGCCCACGGCAATGAAGACGGCACTATGACAAGCCTTGGCCGCCCCTTGCCACATCTCACCGGAGAGGTAGCAGGTGCGGTCGCTTTCAATGTAGACTGGCAAGGGAGTTGCTGCACGCAACTCTTGCTCCAGCGGGTAGTCTTCCCATCCTGGAATGTTCGGTGCCCAGACCCGTCCGGTCTGCGAAGATGCAATGCCCGGCACACACACGCCCACGGCATCCACGACGATGCCGTGGCGGCGGGCGGCGGCCAGCAAGTTGGTGAGCTGTTCGGTGAGTAGTGTCCCCACCGCTGTTCCGGTGCGTCCTTGAAGCAACCGTTTGCGGGCAAAAAGCATGCTTCCGTCGGGCATACACACGGCACTGGCTATTTTAGTGCCGCCGATGTCTAATGCAATTACAGCCATAATAGAGGTGTTTTTAGGGGTAGATTGGGTTCTTTTTCGTTGGGTTTACTCGTAAAGGTTGTGCCTGGCTACTTCCACCAAGAGGGTGGTGAGCTTTTCCACCACGGCACGTGCGTAGCGTGCGCCCTTCTCGGGGGTGGCCAGACGCGGATCACCCACGCCACTGTCGGCGGTGGCTTTATCCCAGTGTCGGGGTGCCCATCCTATCTTGTTGTTGAGCGCTCCGATGGAGAAGGGACGTGCCGCTCCACTGCCCGCCTCGCTCAGGTTGACCAGCTCGGGGTGGTAGTGCATCATCACGGAGGTTTCCGATTCGCCGGCGTGGTCGTCTACCGCAGCCTCGAAATAGCCCTTGGTGGGAACAATGCTGAACCACTCCGAGGCCACAATTAGGAAATCGGGGTAGCGGAAGGCCAGATCACGAATCATCCCCTTGAAGTTGTTGCCGCCGTGGCCGCTCAGGATGATGAGTTTGCGGACACCTTGCGCCTGCAGCGAGGCTACGATGTCTTCCAGAATGGCTTGTTGCGTGCTCTGGCGGGTGTGGATGCAGAAGGGTAACTCCCGTTGGCCGGGGTTGTGTGCCCCGAACGGCACGGGGGGCATCACCATGCAGCGCACGGCGTGCTCGGCCAGCGCCTTGGTGGCTGCCTCCACGGCCAGGTCGTGGGGCAGGATGCAATCGGTCAGGTAGGGAAGGTGCAGATTGTGTGCCTCGGTAGCGCCCCAGGGAAGGAGCACCACGTCGTAGGCAAGCGTTTTCACCTTTCCGTAACACGACACACAGAGGTCTATTTCTCTTTTTTCCATATCTATATGCGGTTAATCTGTTCGTCGTTTGCGGTTTCCTCTTCAGGGTCAGCTGCCCGGGGCGTCTCTTGCACCTCTTCCGGCTCCTCCTCCGGTTCGTCTGGAAGCTCGGGCTTCTGCGGTCCGTAGTTCATAAAGGCCACCGAGCAGAGCATACCGGCGATGGCACCACTAAGGTGCCCCTCCCACGAAGTGGTGGGCTTGACAAAGTAGGGCATCATGTTCCAAACCAGCCCGCCGTAGATAAAGGCCACCAGCAGGGAGATAGCAATCAGAGGCACATGCTTGCGCAGGATGCCGCTGAAGAAGAGGAAAAAGGCCATGCCGTAGATGACCCCACTGGCACCCACGTGCCATCCGGGCTTGCCGATGACGAAGGTAAGCACCCCGCATCCTATCCACAGGGCAAAAAGAATGTAGGGGGCAATGTGGCGGTAGAAGTAGAAGAGGCACCAGCCCAACACCAAAAAGGGGAGCGTATTGGCCAACAGGTGACGCCAACCGGCATGCACCAGCGGATGGGCAAAAATGCCGAACACACCCCGCGCCTCCCGGGGGTAGACTCCCAAATGGGTGAAGTTCCAGCCCATCCCCATCTCCAGAAACTCCAGCAAATAGAAGATCAGAAGCAGGAACAGGGGGATTACGGCGGCAAGCAGCATGCGATGCAGGTCTTGTTTCATACTGCGTGCAAAGGTACTAAATCTCAGGCAGACTATTCCAAGTTGCGGGTATTCACTTTTTATGCAAATTCTTCCTCACCATGTTATGGCTATTCAGTTCTTATGCAGGAACAAGCCAACCATAACATGGGCAGGATTGGTGGCAAGTAATTTCAGGTAAACCGCAACGTGGAAAGGGCTGTTTTCCCTCTATTTGCCCCCCGACCGCGGGGTAGGAAAGAGCAATCTTACACAAAAAACGAAAATAGATGAACATTTTATTTCGAGAGTTGTCCTTTCTTTGTATTTTTGACCACTGCAAACCCCCTCTCTTCTCCGAATTTTCTGCGGGAGTGGCCTGCATCACATACCCCCAATAGTAACCATTAAAGATGAATATAAACAGTTATGAGTTATTTACGATTCGACCGGACGTTGATGATTAACCTCGAAGAGTCTCTTCCACGCGAGATTCTTCGAACCAACAAGTCGGGTGCCTATCACTGTACCACCATTGTGGATTGCAACACCCGCAAGTATCACGGGCTGTTGGTGATTCCCGTTCCGGCGTTGGATGACGAAAACCACGTCTTGCTCTCGTCGCTCGACGAAACCGTCATACAACACGGCGCCGAGTTCAACCTGGGGCTGCACAAATACCGCGGGGGCACCTTCAGTCCTGCCGGACACAAGTATATCCGCTCCTTCGACTGCGAACAAATCCCTGTGACCACCTACCGCGTGGGCGGGGTGATTCTGCAAAAGGAGAAGCTCTTTGTTCACCATGAAAACCGCATCCTCATCCGCTACACCCTGGTCGATGCCCACTCGGCTACCACGCTTCGTTTTCGCCCCTTCCTGGCTTTCCGCAGCGTGCGGGAATACACCCACGAGAACGGCACGGCGCGCCGCGACTACCAACCGGTGGAAAACGGCATCAAAACCTGCATGTACGAGGGGTATCCCGAACTGTTTATGCAGCTCAACAAGAAAAACCAGTTTCACTTCCAGCCCGATTGGTACCGCGGCTTGGAATACCCCAAGGAGCAAGAGCGTGGTTATGACTTCAACGAAGATCTCTACGTGCCGGGCTACTTTGAAGTGGACATCTGCAAAGGCGAGAGCATTGTGTTTTCGGCCGGCATCTCGGAGATTGCCCCCCGCAAGCTCAAACCGCTGTTCGAAAGCGAGCAGGCCGACCGCACCCCACGCGATAGTTTTTTCCACTGTTTAAAAAACTCGGCGCACCAGTTTCACAACAAGCAGGAAGAGGACCACTACATCTTGGCCGGATACCCTTGGTTCCGCTGTCGGGCGCGCGATTTATTCATCGCCTTGCCCGGGTTGACGCTCGACATCGACGAGGTGGACGAGTTCGAGGATGTGATGCGCACAGCCCAGGCTGCCTTGCGCGAATTTATGAGAGGGGAAGCCTCCACCCACAAGATCTACGAGATGGAACACCCCGATGTGTTGCTCTGGGCGGTGTGGACGCTGCAGCAATATGCCAAGCACACCTCGCGCGAGCAGTGCCGGCAACACTATGGAGAGTTGCTCAAAGAGATCATCGGCTACATCCGCGACCGCAAACACAACAACCTGTTCTTGCACGAGAACGGGTTGCTCTACACCAACGGCAAGGAGAAGGCGGTTTCGTGGATGAACTCCACCGTGGAGGGTCGTCCGGTGATTCCCCGTACCGGCTATCTGGTGGAGGTCAATGCACTGTGGTATAATGCGCTCTGCTTCACGGCCGATTTGGTGGCCGAGGCGGGAGAGGATGCGCTGGCCGACGAACTGCACACCCTGGCTACACTGGCCGGATCGTCGTTCGTCGAGGTCTTCCGCAACGATGCGGGCTACTTGTTCGACTACGTGGACGGCTTCCTGATGGATTGGAGTGTCCGCCCCAACATGATATTTACCGTAGCCTTCGACTATTCGCCGCTCGACCGCAGCCAAAAGAAGCAGGTACTCGACATTGTCACCAAGGAGTTGCTCACGCCCAAGGGGGTACGCACCCTTAGTCCGAAGAGCGGCGGCTACAATCCAAACTATGTAGGGACCGGGCGCGAGCGCGACCTGGCCTATCATCAGGGCACCGCATGGCCGTGGCTGTTGGGTTTCTACATGGAGGCCTACCTACGCATCTATAAAAACAGCGGCATCTCGTTCGTGGAACGCTACCTCATAGGCATTGAAGATGAAATGACCAATCATTGCATCGGTTCCCTGTCGGAACTCTTCGACGGCAACCCGCCGTTTCAGGGAAGGGGAGCTGTCTCTTTCGCCATGAACGTAGCCGAGATACTGCATATATTGAAACTGTTATCCAAGTATAACCCGCAATGAGAGGAGGAACCGCAAGATGAAAGTATTAATGTTTGGTTGGGAGTTCCCCCCCCATATTTTAGGAGGATTGGGCACGGCCAGTTACGGCCTGACCAAAGGCATGTCGCAGCAGTCGGATATGGAAATCACCTTTTGTATCCCCAAACCATGGGGCGATGAAGACCAAAGTTTCCTGCGCATCATAGGCATGAACAGCACGCCGGTGGTGTGGCGAAACGTGACGTGGGACTATGTCAACAGTCGCGTAGGTGCTTATATGGATCCGCAGCTATACTACGACTTGCGCGACCATATTTATGCCGATTTCAACTACCTCTACACGAACGATTTGGGTTGTATCGAGTTTTCCGGACGCTATCCCGACAATCTCTACGAGGAGATCAACAACTACTCCATTGTGGCAGGCGTGGTGGCGCGGCAGCAACAACCCTTCGACCTCATTCACTCGCACGATTGGCTCACCTATCCGGCCGGTATCCATGCCAAACAAGTGTCGGGCAAGCCCTTGGTCATCCATGTCCATGCCACCGACTTCGACCGCAGCCGCGGCAACGTCAATCCCACCGTCTATGCCATCGAAAAAAACGGCATGGACTACGCCGACCACATTATGTGCGTGAGCGAACTCACCCGCCAGACGGTGATCCATAAATACTACCAAGACCCGCGTAAGGTATCGACCGTGCACAACGCAGTCTCCCCATTGCCCGCGGAGATTGAGGCCATTGTTCCCCAACGCAAACCCAAGGAGAAAGTGGTCACCTTTCTGGGACGCATCACCATGCAAAAAGGGCCGGAGTACTTCGTGGAAGCGGCGGCCATGGTGCTGCACCGCACGCGCAACATCCGTTTTGTGATGGCGGGCAGCGGGGATATGATGAATCAGATGATCCGACTGGTGGCTGAGCGGGGTATTGCTGACCGTTTTCACTTTCCGGGCTTCATGAAAGGCAAAGAGGTGTACGAGATGCTCAAGGCGAGCGACGTCTACATCATGCCCTCGGTCTCGGAACCGTTCGGCATCTCTCCGTTGGAGGCCATGCAATGCGCGGTTCCCACCATCATCTCGAAGCAGTCGGGCTGTGCTGAAATCTTAGACAAGTGCATCAAGACCGACTACTGGGACATTCATGCCATGGCCGATGCCATTTATGCCATTTGCACCTACCCCTCGCTCTATGAATACCTTCAAACGGAGGGTAAACGTGAGGTGGACGGCATTCAATGGGAGGATGTCGGCCTCAAGGTGCGGCGCATCTACGACACGTTAGTTCATTAATATTCATTTTTCAATAAGTATAATCCATGCGAACCATCTGTCTTTATTTTGAGATCCATCAACTCATCCACCTGAAACGCTATCGTTTCTTTGATATAGGTACCGATCACTACTACTACGACGACTATGCCAACGAAACCGGCATCGGTGAAGTGGCCGAACGCTCCTACATTCCCGCCCTCAACACTCTTATCGACATGGTAAAGAGTTCGGGAGGTGCCTTTAAAGTAGCCCTCTCTATCTCCGGCGTGGCCTTGGAGCAGTTAGAGATACATGCGCCGGCGGTTATCGACCTGCTGCTCCAGCTGAGTGAGACCGGGTGCTGCGAATTCTTGGCCGAACCCTACTCGCACGGTCTTTCGTCACTGGCCAACGAAGAGTGCTTCAAAGAGGAGGTGCTACGCCAGAGCAGCAAGATGAAACAACTCTTCGGCAAAACCCCGAAGGTGTTCCGCAACTCCAGCCTCATCTACTCCGACGAGATTGGCGGCGTCGTGGCCTCCATGGGCTTCAAGGGGATGCTCACCGAAGGTGCCAAACACGTGTTGGGATGGAAGAGTCCGCACTATGTCTACCACTGCAGTCAGGCCCCGTCGCTCAAGTTGCTGTTGCGTGACGTAAAACTCTCCGACGACATCAGCCTGCGCTTCTCCAACTCCGAATGGAGCGACTATCCGCTCTTTGCCGATAAATATATCGGCTGGATAGCGGCCTTGCCGGAAGAAGAGCAGGTCATCAACCTCTTCATGGAGTTGAGTGCGTTGGGCATGGCACAACCGTTGTCGTCCAACATCTTGGAGTTTTTCAAGGCACTACCGGCTTGTGCCAAAGAGAGAGGCATCACCTTCTCTACTCCAACGGAGGTGATAGGAAAACTCAAGTCGGTCTCGCAGGTCGATGCCATCTATCCCATCTCGTGGGTCGACGAAGAACGCGATACCAGCTCGTGGTTGGGCAACTCGATGCAGCGCGAAGCCTTCAACAAACTCTACAGTGTGGCCGAGCGCGTACACATCTGCGACGATCGCCACATCAAACAAGACTGGGACTACCTGCAAGCCAGCAACAACTTCCGCTTTATGACCACCAAGAACAGCGCTATCTCCATCAACCGCGGCATCTATGAGTCGGCCTACGATGCTTTCACCAACTACATGAACATCTTGGGCGACTTCATCAAACGGGTGGAGTATCTCTATCCTCTCGACATCGACGATGAAGAGCTTAACTCGTTGCTCACCACCATCCACAACCAAGCGCACGAGATAGAAGCGTTGCAAACCCAAGTGCAGAAGTTGCAAACCAAGCTCGATAAGAACAAGAAAACCACCTCTAAGAAAACCCAAACAAAGTCCAACGTATGATATTCACCTCCGGTAACATCCTGCTGATTGGCTCTATCCTACTCTTCATCAGCATCATTGTGGGCAAAACCGGTTACCGGTTTGGCGTACCGGCGCTGTTGCTCTTCTTGTTTGTGGGCATGGCCTTCGGTAGCGACGGCGTGGGACTGCAGTTTCACGACGACAGCGAAGCACAGTTCATCGGTATGATTGCCCTCTCGGTCATCCTCTTTACCGGTGGGATGGACACCAAGTTTAGCGAAATCAAGCCCGTGCTGCCGCAAGGCATTGTACTCTCCACGTTGGGCGTGTTGCTCACGGCTGTCTTCACCGGTCTGTTCATCTGGTGGATCACCGGCATGAGTTGGGCTAACCTGCACCTCTCTTTGGTGACCTCGCTGCTGCTGGCCGCCACCATGTCGTCGACCGATTCGGCCTCCGTGTTTGCCATCCTGCGTTCGCAACGGATGAACCTGAAGCACAACCTGCGTCCCATGCTGGAGTTCGAGAGTGGAAGCAACGACCCCATGGCCTATATGCTCACCATTGTGCTGATTCAATACATCCAGTCGGACGGTATGGCCATAGGCAGCATCGCCACCTCCTTCTTTGTGCAGTTTTTGGTGGGTGGTGCCGCCGGCTATGCGTTGGGTAAGCTGGCCATCCTGATGCTCAACAAGCTCAACATCGACAATCAGGCACTCTATCCCATCCTGTTGCTCTCGTTCGTCTTCTTCACCTTCTCGATTACCGACTTGCTGCACGGCAACGGCTACCTGGCCGTCTACATTGCCGGCATCATGGTGGGCAACCACAAGTTTATGCACCGCCGCAACGTCTACACCTTCATGGACGGACTGACGTGGCTGATGCAAATCATCATGTTCCTCTGTCTGGGCCTGTTGGTGAACCCCTACGAGATGCTGGAGGTGGCCTCGATTGCCACACTGATCGGCATCTTCATGATTATCATCGGGCGTCCGCTCAGCGTCTACCTCTGTCTGCTTCCGTTCGGCAAGAAGATGAACAACCGTTCGCGACTGTTCGTCTCGTGGGTGGGATTGCGCGGGGCCGTGCCCATCATTTTCGCCACCTATCCGGTGGTAGCGCAAGTGCCGGGAGCCAATGTCATCTTCAATATTGTCTTCTTCATCACCATTGTCTCGCTGGTGACACAAGGCACTACGGTGGCCTTGGCCGCCCGCCGTCTCAAGCTCTCCACCCCGATGGAGAAGACCGGAAACGACTTCGGCGTAGAGCTGCCCGAAGAGATCGAAACCGACCTGCGCGATATGACCGTCAGTGCCCTGATGCTCGAAGAGGGCGACACCCTCAAAGACATCACCCTACCCAAAGGAGCACTGGTAATGATTGTCAAACGGGGTGATGAATTCCTCATCCCCAACGGTTCCCTCAAGCTTCATCTGGGAGACAAATTACTCTTAATATCCGAAAAGAAACACCCCAAGTCATGAAACACATCCTTGCTCTGTTGTGCTGCTGTGGCGCCCTGTGCGTCGCGGCACAGACCTCTTTTACCTATAAAGGAAAGCAGGTCACCCCCGATGCCCGCACCTATCTGGTCAGGCCTGATGCCAAAGCCGGCACCCCTTACGTCTTCTCTTCGCTGCGCGAAGCCCTGTTGGCAGCCACCGACGAGGCTACCATCTACATAGCCCCTTCGGTCTATTGGGTAGATGACCCCGACGACCCGGCGGTTCGACGTCCCGACAAGCAGGGAGGAGGCCCCTTCGGCATGCGTCTGAAGATTGCACACCTTCGCCTCATCGGCCTGACGGATCATCCCGAAGAGGTCATCATCGCTTCCAACCGCGGGCAGACGATGGGGTCGGCCGGTAACTTCACCATGTTCTACTTCGACAGTCAAACCATCGAAGCCGAGAACCTCACCTTCGGCAACTACTGCAACGTAGACCTTGTCTACCCCAAGAACCCGAAGCTAAACCGCGCCAAGCGTGCATCGGCCATTGTGCAGGCGCAGCTCATCATCTGCAACCGCAGCGAGGTGCAGGCGCGCAACTGCCGCTTCATCAGCCGTCTGAACCTCTGCCCCTTTGCCGGTGCCCGGCGGGCGGTGTTCGACGATTGCTACTTCGAGTGCACCGACGACGCCCTGTGCGGCACGGGCGTCTACCGTCACTGCCGCTTCACCTTCTTCAGCAGCAAGCCCTTCTACAACACGCAGGGAGCCGGTGCCCTGTTTATCGACTGCGACATCCACTCACTGGTGAGCGGCCGGCAATACCTCACCAAGGTGGGTAGCCCCGTGACAATGCTCAACTGCCGTTGGACGAGCGACGATCCCAACCTCTATCTGGGCTGGACCGCCGACCCCACCGACGACCTCCGCTGCTACGAGCACAACACCACGCTCAACGGTCGTCCTGTCCGCATCAGTGCCGACCGTCCGCATCTCACGGTAGAGATTGCCGACCATCCCCTGCTGCTCGATACCATCCGCAAAGGCTACCCCGTGCGTCTGCCCCTGTCGCAGCGGCGTGCCGAGATTGAAACGGGCAAGCCCCACCTGCTCCTGCAATCGGGCCAAAACGTGCGTTGGAGTGTATGGCCGCAGCACGAAGACACGTGCGTCTTCCTGATGCAGACCCCGCAAGACGAATGCCTCGTGCTGGGACGAAACAACAGCGAACAACCCTGCACCGTCAGCGTGGTGGCCACCGATACGTTGCTGGGCACGCAGGCCGCCTGCGTGGTCACCGTGCATCCGCCCACGCTCGATGCCCCGCGCTTTGTGCGCCGTCCCACCCTCCGCCAAACGGGGGATACGCTGAGGCTCGACTACGAACTCAACCTGAAGGGACGTCCCGACCAATCGCTCATCACCTGGTATCGCCTCCGCGAGGGACAGCCCCAAGAGCGCGCTATTGCCGTATCCGTCTCGCGCCTCCACCGTCCGGAGCGTTCGTACCTCCTGACCAAAGAAGATGCCGGCTACCTGCTGATGGCCAAGATAGAACCACGCCACAACCGCAGCCTGACGGGTAGTGCGCAAACCGTTACCATTCATCCGACACTCTCGCCCGAGCTGTTGGCCTCCACCCCACCGCTGATCACCGACTTCCGCACCTTTCCCACCGACTATCAACCCCGCCTGCTGCCCGGCTTCTGGACGGTGGATGCCTTTAAACCCGCCGACACCGCCGAGTATCACTGGGAGGCCGAGCCTACCCAGAGTTGGTATTACGGCCGCGGCTTGGACGGTGCCGCCCACGCTATGGGACTGATGCAAGCCAAGAAGGGCGCCCGTCTGCTCTACACACCCGTGAGCGATGATTGCCAAGCCATGCGCATCACCCTGCAGGTAGATCCTTGCAAAAGTGCCGGCCAGGGCTTTGGCAGTGCCACCGGTCAATACATGGACATCTACATCAAGATGGACACCCGCACCCTCACCGGCTACGGCCTGCGCATCATCCGCACCACCAAGTATGCCAATGCGGTCGATTTCCAGCTGATGCACTATGTGAATGGTCGCTCCACTCCCCTGTCGGCGCCCGTCTCGGCCACCTGCTACCGATCGGAATGCACCATCACGCTCGCCATTGAGGGCAACCGTTTCACCGCACACGCCCAAACCTCCGGCGCGCAGCCCACCGTCTTGGAAAAGGGATTAGTCCCCAGCGTCGACCTGGCCGCCGACATCACCCCCAACTCCTTCGGCGGGCTGGGCGTGCAGCACACCGGCTCCACCGGTTCGAGCGCCACCCTGTTACGTACCCTGTCGGTGGTGTGGGAATAGCCCGCACCTGCTGCGGCGAACAAAGAGGCTCAAGGATAAGCCAAAAAAAGAGGGTGTGTCATCAGGACACACCCTCTTTTTCACTTTATGTCGGGGCAAGAGTACTAAGAACCGTTACCAGCCCGGGTTCTGCGTCAGCGTATAGCCTGCATCTTTGTAGTTGGTGATCTGACCGGCCGGAATGCTGCGCAAATAGTAGCGTTCCGAATCGAGACTGCCGGCGGTGAACACACGGATGCCCGTCTGGGTAAAGTAGCGGATGTAACCTTCGCTGGCCGTGAGGTTGGTGGGATCGGCCGGATTGTAGAGTTTCACGGCTTTCTCACTGATGTCAATGCCCGGATAGTCGGCGGCCTTGATGTAGGCACCCAGGAAAGTCTTGCTGATGCTTCCGTCGGGCATCTCCGAATTGAGGTATTCATACTTGGCCCACCGTTTGAGGTCGGCGCCGCGCATCCCCTCCATAATCAACTCCACACGACGCTCGCGACGAATCTCCCACAAGATGGCGTCAACCGTAACGTCGCGTTCGGGATCGTCGATGACGACTCCGTTGCTGCTCAAGTTGGCGCCGTTCAGCATCACCGTGGGCATGGTGCGCGTCACCTCGGGAGTTTCCCCCCACTTGGTAAGGTGACGTCCGCGCAGCAGGTTGATCGATTTATCCAGATCACTTTGTGTGAAAGCGCTTCCACCTATGCGGCTGATTTCGTAACGTGCCTCCACGTAGTTGAGCAACACTTCGGCATAGCGTATGGTGGGGGCATCGGCCGGACTCAGGCGGTTGGTGGTGTAGGGATTGCCGGCGGCATACCACTCTTCGTTCAGGAACTTCTTGGTAGGATAGCCCGTGGGCGATGCGGCAATGGGGAAGAGTCCGGAATTGAGGATACGCAACGAGTCTACCACCGTTTCATACAGGCGCGGGTCGCGGTTCTGGAAGGTGGCGGCAATACGTTTGTCGGTGGCTCCCTGATAGAGGGGCGACTGTCCGATGGGCAGTCCGTCACTGCAGAGATAGCTCTCGATGACATTCTCGGTCACGCCACCCATATCCTGGTTTTCCGAGGCGTTGTACGACATCAGGGCATTGGTGGCGTTTTGCAACGTGGCCGAATACTCGCGGTAGAAGATAATCTCTTTGTTACCGGCCAAATCGTCGGTGCTGAACAGGGCGTTATAGGTGTTGCCGATGGCGTAGTTGCCCGAGTTCATCACGGTTTCGGCTCCCTCAACGGCACCTTGGAAGAGATCTTTGAGGTCGGCATCGGGCACGGGTTGCGAGCCGGGGCCGATGTTGGTGCCGTGGTATTTCAGCCACGTGGCGTGGTAGAGCATATCGCGTGACATGTAGGCACCGGCCACGTATTTGTTCACTTGCCGCTTGGTATCGTTGGCACGCATGTATTGGATGGCATACCGGTAGTCGGCCAACACCTGCTGGGCACAGTAGAGATAGGTATCGCGGTCTTTGTAGAGAAGGGCATAATCATCGGCCTTGAAGGGATCAATCGAACGATCGATGTAAGGCACTCCGCCGTAGATTTTCAACAAGCTGCTGTAGGCCATGGCGCGGAAGTAGCGCGCCACACCCGTCCAGTGCTCTTTGGCCTCGGCCGAGATGTTCATGTCGGCAATCTTTTCAATCATGACGTTGGCCTTGTAGATGATGCCGTAGGGGCTTGACCAGGTGCTGGTGGTGGCGTTCAGGCCGGTGGTGGAAGAGGTGGGAAACACCCGTGTGCCGCCTGCCAGCGTCAGGAAATCATCGGTAAGGTTATCGCCCGAGAAGTAGCCGCCAAAAGTAGTGTAATCCCGGTCGTAACCGATGAAGAAGCTCGAGTAGAAATCTTGTGCATAGGTGCGCAACGACGTTTCATCAATCCAATAACTCTCGTTGGTGAGCTTGTCTTGCGGGTCGCGGTCTAAGAAGTTGTCGCACGAGGCAAGCGTACCGGCCAACAGGATGATGAGGCTGATATAGTGAATGTATCTTGTCATAACAATCATATCGTTAGGGGTTATAAACTAAGTTGAATACCGAAGGAGAGGCTCTTCTGGTAAGGATAGCTACGTCCGAAGTTGCGTGCATCGGACGACGAACCTACCACGCGGATGCCAATCTCGGGGTCGATGTCGGGCTTCACACCGCTGAAGGTGAAGAGATTCTCGGCCGTGAAGTAGACACGCAGGTTTTGAATGCGCACACGGCTAATCCAATCCTTGGGTAACGAATAGCCAAACGTGAGGGTTTTGCAGCGCAGGTAGGCCATGTTCAAGAGGAAGTGGTCGTTCACGCTGTAGTTACCGCTCTGACTTTGTCCGTACACCATGGGACGGGCGTAGAAGGCATCCTGGTTGTCGGGAGTCCAATAGTCTTCGGCACCTTTATAGTAGGGTTCGCCCGAGGTGAAACCGGGAAGCACCTGGTTGCCGGCCGCCCACATGTTGCGCTTGAGCACCCCTTGGAAGAAGATGTTGAAGTCGAACCCTTTCCAGGCGGCATCCACATTGAAGCCTATCTGATAACGGGGCAAGGCGTTGCCGATGATGCTGAGGTCGCCCGGTTTGTCGGTGGTAACGCCCTTGGTGATGACCTTGTCGCCGTCGAGATCTTTGTAGAGGATGTCACCGGGGGCAAAGCGGTAGTTCGACGGATAGATCTGCGTCATGTCGGGCAGGTCGGCCTTGAGTTTTCCGTCGGCATCGAAGTCGGATTGATTCAGGAAGCGGTCGAACTGCAATCCCCAGATGTCGCCCAGCGTCATACCTTCTTTATAATAGCTGCTGCTCCACCATCCCGCACCGCCGCTGCCGTAGGCCGGTATGCCGGTGTTGTTGGTCCACTTGGAGACGTGGGTCTTGTAGTCGCTCAGCGAAGCGGTTACGCCCAGCTTCAGGTTGTTCTTGAAGGTGTGGCGGTAGTCGACGGCCAGTTCCCAGCCCGGTGTGCTGATGGCACCCATGTTTTGGTAGGGGGCCGAGGCTCCCAACGTGTTGGGAAGGTTGGGAACCGTCAGGATGTTGCTGGTGCGGCGGTTGTACCAATCGAAGGTCACCCCCAGCGCTTCGTTGAAGAAGCGGGCATCAAAGCCCACGTCGATGGTCGAGACCTTCTCCCAGCGAAGTTCGCTCGAGACGATGGTCGGTTTCTGGGTCGACTGCACGAAGGTGTTGTCGATGATCCAGCTGTCTTGCGCACTGCCGATGGTCGAGACAAAGCGGTCGGTGCCCACATCCTGGTTGCCGATGCTACCCCACGAGACGCGCAGCTTCAGGGTGCTCAGGTAGGGTTTTAAGCTGCTCATGAAATCCTCTTCGGAGATGCGGTAACCGGCCGACATCGAGGGGAAGAACCCGAAGCGCTGTCCCGAAGGGAAGCGCGACGAACCGTCGTAGCGTCCGTTGAGTTCGAGCAGGTAGCGATCTTTGTAGGAGTAGTTCAGACGTCCGAAGAAACCGGCCACCGCCCACCACGTGTGTTCGCTGCTGTTGGTGATGTCGCCGGTGGCTAAGTTGAGTTCGGGCTTACCGGTGCTGAGCAATCCCATGCGTTGCGTCCAGAAATATTTGTAGGCGCTCTTCTCGATGTTCGATCCGGCCATCGCCTTGAAGTCGTGGTCGCCCCAGCGGTGTTGATAGGTGGCCACCAAGTTGGCCGTGAGCGTTTCGGTACGGCCGAACTCTTCACGCACGTAGTCGTAGGTGGAGGCCACGTAGTTGCCGTAGGAAGCCTTCAGCGCGTCGAGCGTGTTGTATTGCGAGAAGATGTTGTAGCCGCTCACCAAGCTGGGTGTTCCATATTTATGGAGCTGCGTCTCGGTGGTGTTATAGATACCGTCCAAGTCGATGGTCAGTCCTTTCACCGGTTTGAGGGTTACCCCGCCCGAAAGACGCACATATTCGCGGCGCTGGTTCACCATCGGAGCGGTTTCCAGCTCGGTCAGGGCGCTGCGGAACGGTTTACCGTCGAGTGTGCCGTAGGGATAGACCGGTTGCCAGCGGTAGAGGTAGTACATATAGTCGTACAGGTCGCTGTTGTAGGTGAAGGGCGTGTTGCGATCGGCGCGGGTGTACATCAGGGCGGCGCGGATGCTCACATAGCGGTTCAAATCGGAGTTCATCGAGAAGTTGCCGTTGTAGCGACTGTAGTTGTCGGCATTGACCTTGGTGAGTCCCTCCTGATGCAGATAGCCCAGGCTGATGTTGTAGCTGGTTTTGCCGTTGCCTCCGTTGAGCGACAGGTTGTGGCTCTGTTGGGGCATCCAGTTTTTGACGTACATGTCATACCAGTCCCACGTGCGATACATGTGCATGCCATTGCCGTCGAAGGTAAAGTCACGTCCCTCCACCAGTTCGGGGCCGAACTGGTTGCCGAAACCGTACTTGTCCCAGTAGGCCTTCATGTCGTTGATGGTTTGGCGGTCGATGTAGAGGTTGCCGATCACGTTGTAGAAGTTGCCGGCACCCACACTATTCTCCACACCCTGCAAGTTGATGTCGGCTTGTTGCCAACCGGGCAGTTGGGTAGGTTTAACCGTGGGCGTGCGCCAGGCGAAGTTATTGCTGTACTTCACCGACAGACGCTCTTGTTTCACCTTCGTCTTGGTGGTGATCAGCAAAACGCCGAAGGCGCCGCGTGCTCCGTAGATGGAGGCTGATGCAGCATCCTTGAGCACCGAGATAGACTCGATGTCGTCGGGATTCACCAGCGAGATGTCGGTAATCTCCACGTTATCTACCAAGATAAGCGGGTTGGCGCTGCCGTTGGGCGAGCCTACACTGCCGCGAATCTTGATGGTGGGCGCCGAACCAATCTCGCCCGAACTGGTCGACACCACCAAGCCGGGCACCGCACCCTGCAAGGCACGTCCGATGTCGGTGATCGGGCGGCTGTCGATGGTTTTGTTTACATCCACCGAAGCCACGGCGCCGGTGAGATTCTCTTTCTTCTGCGTGCCGTAGCCCACCACGACCACCTCCTGGAGCTGTTCGGCATCTTCTTTAAGTACGATGTGAAGTGAATTACCGGCCTTCACCTCTTGCGAAAGGAAGCCGACATACGAAACCACGAGTGTGGCATTCGAGGGCACGTTTAACTGAAAATGTCCGTCCACGTCGGTGATGGTACCCGTTTCACTCGAACCTTTTAGTACTACGCTGGCGCCGATGAGCGCTTCGCCTTTGGAATCTACTACGGTTCCCGATGCCTGGATTACAGGTTGTTGCTGCAAGGTCCCGGTAGCAGACCCTCCGCTGTTTGTTCCCGGAGGGTTGGCCGCATAGGTAGAAGTTGCTGCTAAAAGCGTAGCTGTGGAAAACACAGCCAGCAACGTCCGGCAGACGGCACTTTTTCTGATTACATGTATCTCCATGATGAATAATTAAATGATAAGTTAGATAAGTTTAATAACATTCGTTCTTTTCTCATAAAAGTTTTTTTTGCTTAAGTTTTCTCAACGAAGACCCCCACTTTTTTAAAAAGGAATAAAAAATCTCCGTAGAGTGCGCAAATATAAAAGAGTTGTGAGCAGCGAACTATCTTTTTTTTTGATTATTTAAGGATTTTACATACATTAATTGATGATACTGATAACAAAATGGTAGAATATGTATCAATTATGCAGTGAAAAGAGATGTTTGCCCGATTGGCTATCTTTATTTTCGGAAAAGAAAGTCTGGACTCAGCCTGTTTTCGGAGAGTTGTTGCAGCTTGCTGTTCGCCTCCTTCAAATCGCTGACCAACAACCACAGGTTCATGGTTCGAACCACCTTGGAAAACCTCCCTTCCCCATCAGCAATCAAGTCGGGAAAGAGGCCGGTGGCTTCATTGACGGGTATATTTCGCGGCAATTTCGTCGGTGAATTCACTTTGATGAATTTTGTCATACGGCTTATTTTTTAAAAAGTTGATAAAATACCGGCAGTGCGAAAGGTCCCCGATGGTGTTGTGCATCCAACCTCTTTTTGCAATGCCCAAGAGATAAACAACGAAAAGCCGAAAATGCTCACGAGATGCCCCACTTTTTTTAGCGAAGATTCATTTTCCGCGGTGTAATGAGTTCCCACACACGTGCGGGAGCTAATTCCACCGTGGCAATGAGTGCCCACACACGTGCGGGAGCTAATTCCACCGTGGCAATGAGCGGCCACATGCGTGCGGGAGATAATTCTACCGTGGCAATGAACGCCCACACGCGTGCGGGAGATAATTTCACGGTGGCAATGAACGCCCACACGCGTGCGGGAGCTAATTCTACCGTGGCAATGAACGGCCACACATGTGCGGGAGATAATTCTACGGTGGCAAGGAACGCACACACACGTGCGGGAGGTAATTACACCGTGTTAAAGAGCACCCACCCGTCACAGCCGAACGTATAACCCCAGGTTGAGGTTATAAACAAACCGATGAATCATCCATGAACAGATGTTTTTTATCCCCAAACGAAACTTTTCTTTGATTTCGCTTGCATAGTTGATTTATTCTTTTGTCCTTTGCGATGTTAATAATAAGGTTAAACATCATGAAAACACCTCTATTCGTATG
>JAISHB010000077.1 GCA_031262785.1 Prevotellaceae bacterium | reverse complement strand
CTCGATAACCTCCCACGAGCGGTCGGTGCTGCCGTCGTTGACGAAGATAACCTCGTAGGAAAAGCTGTGTGCCGTCATCACACGCTCAATCCACGCATGAAGTTCTTTCAACGATTCTTCTTCGTTGTATAGGGGAATAATAACTGAAATATCCATCTTTATGAAGCGGGTTCGTCGAAGTTTTTTTTGCGACGCATCACAATCAGCGCAGTGGGAATGGCCAGCAGCAGACCGGCAATTACATTGCGCGAAAGAAATTTCAAAGTGATGTCCACAGGTGTAAGTGCGCGAGCGGCGGCAATGGCATCTTGCGCCATATCATCGATTTGATCGGCATAGAATTGCATTCCTTCGGGCACCGGATTGGCTAACATGGCATCAAACAAGGTTTTGTAATAGTCGACCAATAGATATTGATTGATGTAGCGAAAATAGATATAGTATATCACGGCAGTGAGTATAGCTGCAATTACATAAAGTGCAGTTGTAAATAACCAAGCTTGTCCAAAACTGATGACGCCTTGTTGTGCCCTGTCTCGATAGGAACGTACCATTCTATAGGCAACAAAGGGTACACACAAGGTCAATCCTACGTATAAGAAGGAGAAAAACGGAACCTTCAATCCCTGTGAGAAAAGGAAGAACTTAAATATCCAGAAAGCGCCCAGGTAAGAACCGAACGCCAAGATATATCGTCGCATAAGAGTTTTATTCTCCGGCATAGTTAATCGCTTATATATGAGACCGCAAAGATATAAATATTATTCTTTTCCCCTGCAGGGAAGCCTCATAAAGATGCAAAAAGAGAGCCGATACTATTGCGAATATGCAAGAAATACATACCTTTGCAGCCGCAAAACGGGTAAGTCCTATACGGCCAGCTCCCTTTGAATCCTCCAGGGCCTGACGGCAGCAAAGGCAGAAGGTTGTAGCGGCGCGATATAGATAGCTTACCCACCCGCCTCTTTAGCTCAGTTGGCCAGAGCACGTGATTTGTAATCTCGGGGTCGTTGGTTCGAATCCGACAAGAGGCTCCAAAAAAACGGGCAAGCGCATTTTTTCATGCGTTTGCCCGTTTTTCGTAATGTGCTAACCGTTGATTTCGTCTATTCATTCCCCCGAAATTGGTTGCGAGTGTTGATTTTATTTTCTTCGTTCCCCGTTTTTGGGGGAATCGTTGACGCTTTAGGACGTTGTCGCAACCGATTTTTCGGACGGTTTCTTGGTGCCTAATACCATCGCTTCCGCTTAAAGAAGAGCCAAACCATGAAACCGATGACCATCATTACCACCCAGGCCAGCAGATAACCATAACGCCAATCCAGTTCGGGCATGTTCTTGAAATTCATTCCCCACACTCCCACCAGAAAAGTGAGCGGGATGAAAATGGTAGATACCACGGTGAGCCGTTTCATGATGTCGTTCATGTGCAGATCGTTGTTCGAAATATAAAGATCGACCAGCGAAGAGAGCGTCTCCCGGCACACGTCGATGGTTTGCAAAACAAATTGCAGGTGATCGTTTACGTCGTTGAAAAAGGGACGGTTGGCTTCGTGCGTAAGGATATGATCGGTTCGCGGCAACTTGATGTACTGTTCTTTTAGCGGCTGAATGGCTTTTTTCAAGATCATGTATTGCCGACGAAGGGTTTGGATGCGCACGCCGATGTCGTGACCGCCCCGTATGGTGAGCAATTCCTCTTCCAGGTCTTCGAGATCGTCGTCGATGGCCGCCACGGTGACGGCATAGTTGGCTACTACGCTGTTGAGCAAAACGCTCAGCAGATAGTCGGTTTCCCGGCTTCGGATTTTCATCACGTCATTTTTCAGGGCGATGTCCACCTCATCGAAAAACGAACTTTCCCGTTCCATGAAGGTGAGCACGAAATGGGTGCCCAACACTAAACAGACCTGTTGCTGTTGCAGACTATCCAGATCGGTGTCGATGGCGTCGTCGGGTTTTCGTTTGAATATCTTCAAAATAATCACCATATAGTTGTCGTGCTCCTCTATCTTCGTGGGATGCATCACGTTCAAGATATCCTGCGTTACCAGAAAGTCGATCTGAAAATGATTGCACAGCCGGCTGATGGTATCGGTATTTTGCAACCCGTGCACCTGCAACCAGTTGATGCGGGAGGGGTCAATGGCCTCTTGGATGTCGGCGAACGAATCGCTTACAATCTCTTTTACTCCTGCAGCATCGTAGGTGCACAGATGCAGGTGTGTGGCGGTGCTGCTATTGCCGGTGTAGACTAATTGCTCGCTTAGCAGGTTGTTCTTTAGGGACATGAGGATGATGGATTTTTAAGATTAGACCACCACACGCCGGCAGCCGTTTGTGTCAAAAAACTCTTCGAATAAGGATTCGTGTTCACCCTGCACCACAATGTGATGGTTGCCCAGGGGATTCTTTAAGAAGTAGTGGGTCGTTGTATCCAACCGCACACGCAGTTGGGTGCGGCATAGATTTAGTTCGTTGCTGTTCTCGACCAGCTGCCCGCCGCTCACATAATATTCATCCAAACATTCGCCTCCGCATTTGAGTATGGTGACATTGCCCAGCGGCACAATTCCCTGAATACCGACACCCGTTCCCGATTCGAAATGGTTGCGGAGAATAAACTTTTCGGTTTGTGCCGTTCCGATGGTGCAATGGGCAAAGGTGATTTCACGTGTGGAAGGGTGAATCACCGAGGGGTTGGCCATAAACGACGATTTTCCGGTTAATGCTTTGACGGCCAGCATCGTAAAAATCGATTGCAGGTCGCCCTCGCAGCCGGCTATGATGCCTTCGTTGTTTAACAGCGAAAGCGCCAGGCAACCGGTGGTGCCCGTGGGTTCAATTAGTTTGAAACAACTCAACGTGAGGGCGTCCAGCCGCTCGTCCAAGGCCACCTGACGAATGGCGCGATAAAGACGAACCGCTTTCAGCATATCTTCGGTGGAAGGCTCGCGGCAGGCCAGCGCTTGTTGACACATCTGCGCCGCTTGGTCGGCCGCCTGGGCATCGGTGATTTGCTCGTAGCAACTCATTACGCGCTCCAACGGAATATCGACGTACTCCACACCCCAGCGACGTTTGGCCAACAAATAATCGACCCCACTGGCCACTAACCACGACGAGGGAGCGCCGATTACGCCGATGCGCGTGTTGCTCAGCGCACGCTGTGCCTGAAATTCGAGGTGTAATTGACGAATGCGATGCGACAATTCGGAAGGCTGTCCGTGCAGTATTTCACATTTGATGCCTTGATTGCGTAGCCACGTGGCCGTTTCAAGTGCGGCGGCCAATGAATTTTGCGCGCCGTCGGCCAACAGAAACACCGGAGGCGACAACCGTTCAAACTGATGCACCACCAGGTTTTCCACCCCGCCGGTGGCCAGGAAGAGCAGGTAAAAATCATCGGGACGAAGGCGATCAATTTGGCGATAGTCTGTCAGATGTACGTTGAAATGCGTTTCCAATTCCGCAAGCATTGGTTCGTGTGCACGACGAACCGCATCGGGATGATGCAATCCCGACGCATACGTTAGTAAATGTATATCCATCTCATGAAGCTGTTTTGAGTAGTTGCTGTTTCGGTTGCCAAAGATACCTCTTTTTTGCCGACCGCCCTTCTATTTATTAAATTATGTAGTACATTTGCACCTTCAACTGAATAAAACGTAAGCACTATGCCGATCATCTCCCAGCGCGGGAAAGAAATGCCTGCTTCTCCCATTCGCAAACTCGCTCCTTTAGCCGATGCTGCCAAACAACGCGGCCTGCATGTTTATCATTTAAATATAGGACAGCCTGATTTGCCCACCCCACAAGTTGCCATCGATGCTATTCGTACGATCGACCGCCGTGTGCTCGAATATAGTCCGAGTGCCGGTTTTCGGAGTTATCGCCAGAAGTTGGTGGGTTATTATGCCAAATTCAACATCAACCTGACGGCCGACGACATCATTATCACCAGCGGCGGTTCCGAAGCGGTGTTATTTTCGTTTTTAGCTTGCTTGAATCCGGGCGATGAAATCATCGTGCCCGAGCCTGCGTATGCCAACTACATGGCCTTTGCCATTTCGGCCGGCGCGGTGATTCGCACCCTCACCACCACCATCGAAGAGGGTTTTTCGCTGCCTAAAGTGGAGAAGTTCGAAGAATTAATTAACGAGCGTACTCGTGCTATTCTCATCTGCAACCCCAATAATCCTACGGGATATCTTTATACGCGGCGCGAAATGAATCAGATTCGCGACTTGGTGAAGAAATACGATCTCTTTTTATTTTCCGACGAGGTGTATCGTGAGTTTATCTATACCGGTTCGCCTTATATCTCTGCCTGTCACCTCGAAGGCATCGAACAGAACGTGGTGTTGATTGATTCCGTCTCGAAACGTTATTCCGAGTGTGGTATCCGCATCGGGGCGCTCATCACCAAAAACAAAGCGATACGCAGCGCCGTGATGAAGTTTTGTCAAGCCCGCCTCAGCCCGCCACTCATTGGACAAATTGCGGCGGAAGCCTCGCTCGAGGCCGGGGAAGAGTATCTGCGCGAAGTGTACGACGAATATGTGGAGCGACGCAAGTGCCTAATCGACGGACTCAACCGCATTCCGGGTGTTTATTCGCCGATTCCCATGGGTGCTTTCTACACGGTGGCGCGGCTGCCGGTCGACGACTCCGATCGGTTTTGCGCTTGGTGCCTTTCCAATTTCGAATATGAAGGAGCCACTGTTTTCATGGCGCCGGCTTCGGGTTTCTACACCACCCCGGGGGCTGGTCGCGATGAGGTGCGCATTGCCTATGTATTAAAGAAAGACGATTTAAATCGGGCGCTCTTTATTTTGGCCAAAGCATTGGAACAATACCAACGGGAATGTCTTTCTCCTTCTATATAGCCCAACGGCTCTACCGGCAAGGCGATATGAAGCGCCGAGCGTCTCGTCCGGCGGTGTTGATTGCCATGATTGGCATTGCCGTGGGACTGGCCGTGATGATTATTACGTTGGCCGTAATAATCGGTTTTAAAAAGGAGGTGCGCGATAAGGTTTCCGGTTTCAGCGCACATATTCAAATCGTCAATCTCGAGGCGGCCGGCTCGTACGAAATGCTCCCCGTGGTGATTGACGATTCATTGCTCAGGGTGTTTGCCGGCTATCCCGAAGTGAAACATGTGCAACGCTTTTCTACCAAACCCGGCATGATTAAAACCGAGAACGACTTTCAGGGGATGGTACTCAAGGGAGTGGGAGCGGAATATGATGTTTCGTTTTTCCAAAAACATCTGTTGGAAGGGGAAATTCCCTCGTTTTCCGACTCCATAGCGAGTGGTCGCATACTTATTTCGCGCACGTTGGCCGACAAACTGCATGTGGCATTGGGGGATACACTCACTACCTACTACATCCAGAAAAATATACGTGCGCGAAAATTAATCATTGCGGGCATCTACCGTACCAACTTTGTGGAATATGATAACCTGTTTTTACTAACCGATATAGCACTGGTAGGCCGGTTAAACAATTGGCAGCGCGGGCAGGTAAGCGGTGCCGAACTTCGTGTCGATTACAACCGTCTGGAAGAGGATACCTGGGAGATTGCTTCCCGTCTGGAAACAATGCAAGACCCGTACAATCAACATTATTGCGCACTGAATATCGAGCAGCTCAATCCACAATTGTTTGCGTGGCTCAATGTGCTGGATGTAAACATCTGGGTGATTCTGTTTTTGATGTTGGGCGTGGCCGGATTTACCATGGTATCGGGATTGCTTATCATTATCATCGAACGAACATCGATGATTGGAGTGCTCAAATCGTTGGGCGCGGACAGTGGGTTGATACGTCGGGTGTTTCTCTGGTTCTCGGTCTTCTTAATTGGAAAAGGAATGATTTGGGGCAATGTGGTTGGGCTGGTTTTCTACTTTGTTCAATCGCGGTTCGGTCTCTTCTCGCTCAATCCGGAAACGTACTACACCGACACCGTTCCTGTCTCGTTTTCGTTTCTCCTTTTTGTGGTGTTGAATGTGGGCACGTTGCTGGCATCGGTGTTGATGATGGTGGTTCCGTCCTACCTAATCACGCGCATCCGTCCGGCCAATTCCATGCGTTACGAATAAACGCTATTTTCGCATAAACTCATACTTGCTCCGGAAAAGACAGGTCAGTTTCCAGCGTAACGATTGCAACGGTTGCAACCAATCCATCAGAAAGAGCGTGAGATAGTAACGCCGCGGTTCGCCCAACGCCTTGGCGGTTTTGTTGACCACCATCATCTGCAATCCCCACCGAAGCAGAAAGAACAGGAAGGCTGTACCGGCCATTATCCACGCCGCTTCTGCTAAAGCAAGCACCAAGGTGCTCATCCAACAAAGATGAAACAACAAGCGTGTGAAGGTTTCAAACCCGAGCAGGTAACGTTGCAAACCCCGATAGTAGCGGGCGGTTTGCACATAGCCTATTTTCTCCTCTTCCCAATCGTTGGCATGTGTCACGGCGGGGATTTGCATCGTTGCGGCGGCGGCTGTCTCCACCCGCGTGTTTTTGCCCGTGGCGGCAGTGTTCACAAAGAGGTCGTCTTCGCCCCGTTTCAAATTCAGGTGCGACGACAATCCCTTTTGTTCAAAGAAGAGTGATTTGCGATAGGCCATGTTTCGCCCGATGCCCATGTAGGGACTTGCGCATAATGCGCAACCCAGGTAACGCATAGAGGTGAACAGATTGTCGTATGCCACACGCTTCTGCAGCATGCCTTTTCCGCGAAGATAACCGCTATAGCCCAACACGATGGATGTTTGCGGCGTGAAATTGCGCGCCAACGTTCGCAACCATTGGTTGCCTGCGGGTTGACAATTGGGAGAGGTAAAAACCAGCCAATCGTATTTGCCGGCTTTAACGCCCAACGTCACAGCCAGCTTTTTTCGACTGATGTAACGTGACGATTCGGGTACAAAGCTGTGGTAGAGATGGGAATATTGCTCTTCCAAACGGGTGAGGTAATCATCGCTGTCGTCGGCATTGCCGTCGTGAATAACAATCACTTCAAATTGAGGATAATCTTGTTCTAAAACGGCTGTGAGATGGCGGCGCAAATCCTCCTCCTGATCGTGCGCACAAATAATCACCGACAGCGGAGGCAACTCTTGGGTAAACGGAATCCGTTTTTTCCGAACAGCTCCGGCACGCAACCAAATTCGACTGTAAAGCAACAGATAGTAGAGCAGTTGCATCACGAAAAAGAGACCGGTCAGCGTTAGGATTACCGGTACAACCATTGGATGAAGGCGAATAAGTGCGGTTTCTATCATACTATTTGTTATCACGCAAATCTTTCACCCTGACGGCTTTTCCTTCGCTTTGCGGCAACGAGCCTTTTTTGACCAATTTGAGTTTGGGTGTAACCAAAATCTCATCTTTGAGCTGGCGGGTGATGGCGCGGCGCAAATTTTCCAATTCGATGTAGTTATCGCTGGAAAGTTCGCTCAACTCCACCTCCACCATCATTTCGTCCTGATTATTCACAGTCTCGAGGGTGATCAGATAGTTGCTTCCCAGTTCGGCGAATTGCACCAGGGTTTTTTCCACTTGCATCGGGAAAATATTCACTCCCTTGATAATAAACATATCGTCGCTGCGACCTTTGATGCGGTCGATACGCAGATGGGTACGTCCGCACGGACAACTTCCGGGAAGAATACGCGTGAGGTCGCGGGTGCGGTAACGTAAAAGAGGCATCATGGTGCGGTCGAGCGTGGTTAAAACCAGTTCGCCGATCTCTCCGTCGGGCACGTGTTGGCCGGTTTCGGGGTCGATGATTTCTACCAAGTAACAATCTTCCCAAAAATGCATACCGTTTTGCTCGGTACATTCAAAGGCTACGCCCGGGCCGTTCATTTCACTCATACCAAAACTGTTGTAGGCGCGTACATCCAGCATGCGTTCAATCTTCTTGCGTTGTTCGTCGGTGTGCGGTTCGGCACCGATTACCAACGTGCGCAGGGAGGTGGTTGTGGGGTCGATACCCTCTTCTTGGAACACTTCGGCCAACCGAATGGCATAACTCGGAATGGCGTGCAGCGTGGTGGTGTGAAAATCTTGAATAAATTTGATTTGCCGTTTGCTGTTGCCCGCAGCGGCCGGTACGGTAAGTGCACCCAAACGTTCGGCACCATATTGAAAGCCCAATCCGCCGGTAAACATGCCGTATCCCGAACTATTTTGGAAGACATCGCTCCGACGAACACCCACCATATAGAGACAACGCGCCACCAGATTTGCCCACGAGTCGAGGTCGTGCTGTGAATGTACAATCACGGTGGGCGTCCCCGTGGTTCCACTGGATGAGTGAAGGCGAACGGCCTCGTCCAGCTTGCCGGAAACCATTCCAAAAGGATAGCACAGACGCATGTCGGCTTTGGTGGTAAACGGTATCTTTTTTACATCGTCGATGGTTTGAATGACCTCGGGGGTGATACCGTGCGTGGCAAAAACCTTTTGATAATAGGGTGATTGCGAAGCTATGGCAATTGTTTTACGCAGACGTTCCAATTGAAACGCTTGTAGTTGCGGGCGGGGCATGGTTTCTATCTCAGGCTCCCAGTATTTGCTATTCATGGTTGGGTAAAGAGGAATTAATGTGAATGAGAAATGGGGTGATTTTGCTGCTTATATGAATGATTCGTTAGAGGAGCTGTCCGGCCATGATTTGTTCGGCAACGGCCTTTCCGGCTTCTAATGCTTTTCGGTTGAGTTCCACGACGGCTTCTCCCTTGCGCTCGAAAATATCGCTGACGGCTGTTAGCATTTTGCCGTAATCGATGCCCAACAGAGGCATACAAGCTCCCAACAACACCATGTTGGCCACGCGGGGCGAACCGAGTTCCTTGGCTACGTTGTCTACATTGAGCATAATCTTGTGGGGCAACTTATCGAGTTCGCAACGAATAGCGCTCTCTTCGGGGTAGTTGGGGATGTTGATAAACGGGGTTTCATTGGTGACGACCCATCCGTCCGAACTCAGATAGGGC
>JAISHB010000079.1 GCA_031262785.1 Prevotellaceae bacterium | reverse complement strand
CACAGTTGCCGGCGAAGCACTGCACCGACATGTCGGCCATGATGTTGCTGCCGTCGCGGATGTTCGAGGTCTCGCGGAAGGGCGAATCGGTGCCGCTGACGTCGTGATGGTCGCGTCCGAGCATGATCGGCCCCACCTCGCCCCGCCGCACCAGCTCGTTGAAGCGCAGGGCAATCTTTAATCTGCCCTCGGCGTCCTGGTAGAGGATGCGCGCCTGGGTGCCTACCACCAACCGGTTCTTTGCGGCGTCGCGAATCCAGTTGTAGTTGTCCCTGTCCTGGCTGCAACGGGTGGGATCGATGCACTCCATGGCCGCCCGGTCGGTCTTGACCAAGTCGGCGGGCTTGCCGCTCAGGCACACCCAGCGGAAGGGGCCGTACCCGTAGTCGAAGAGCTGCGGACCCAGGATGTCTTCGACGTAACTGGGGAAGATGAAGCCCTCCCGCTCGTCGCCGCCGCGGGCAACCTGGCGGATGCCGGCGTCATACAGCGCCTTGAGGAAGGAGTTGCCGTAGTCGAAGAAGTAAGTGCCCGATAGGCAGAGGCGGCAGATGGCCTCGTAGTGCCGGTGCAGCGTAGCATCGACCAGCGTGCGGAACCGTTCGGGCGATTCGTGGAGCAAACGGGTGCGCTCCTCGAAGGTGATGTCGGCCGGACAGTAGCCTCCCTCATACACGGCGTGGCACGAGGTCTGATCCGAGAGCAGGTCGATGTGAATCCCGCGCTCGGCGGCATACTCCAGGAGCGTGACGATGTTGCCGTGATAGGCTACCGACAGAGGCTGCCCCGCCCGGGCGGCGCCGTGGGCAAGCGCGAAGGCTTCGGCGCAACTCGTGGTAGATTGCCCCACCCATCCCTGGGTTTGACGGGTATGGATGCGTGATTCGTCCACCTCGGCCACGATGCAAGCCGCACCCGCCATGCAGGCGGCCTTGGGCTGTGCGCCACTCATGCCGCCCAGTCCCGAAGAGACGAAGAGTCGGCCGGCCAGGTTGCCCTCCTGGGGAATACCCAGCTTGAGTCGGCCGGCATTGAGCAAAGTATTAAAGGTACCGTGCACGATTCCCTGCGGACCGATGTACATCCAACCGCCGGCCGTCATTTGTCCGTAGTTGGCTACGCCGAGCTGCATGGCTGTGTGCCAATCCGTGGGATTATCGTACAGCCCCACCATGAGGGCGTTGGTGATCACCACACGCGGCGCATCGCGGCGTGAGTGGAACAGTCCCAGCGGGTGACCGCTCTCTATCACCAATGTTTGGTGGTCGGTGAGCTGCTGCAAATAGCGCCGGATGAGCTGATACTGCATCCAGTTCTGACACACCTGTCCGGTTTCGCCGTAGGTGACCAATTCGTAGGGGTACAGGGCAATGTCGAAGCAGAGATTGTTGTCGATCATCAGCTGAAACGCCTTGCCCTCGAGGCATTTCCCCTCGTATTCGTCCACCGGTCGCGCCCGGATGTCGCCCGCCGGGCGAAATCGGTAGCCATAGATGCGGCCGCGCGTGCGCAACTCCTCCAAGAACTCGGGCGCCAGGGCGGCGTGCCACTGCGGGGGGATGTAGCGGAGCGCATTCTTCAAGGCCAGGAGGGTTTGAGCGGAGTTGAGGGTGAATCCCCGGTCGGGGGCGCGCCGGATGCCGCTGACGAAGGCGGGATACTCCGGCAATCTGTGTTCGATGGTATGATTCATAAGGAAAAATGTTGTTTTAAGGGCTGCAAGTTAGGAAGTTTTTTGGAAAATCAGGGGCATTTACCGTACCTTTGCCCAACTGATTAAAGAAATACAACTCATGGAAGAGAACGGGAGCAGAAAACAGAAAGAAGTCAACGAAGAAGAGATGATCGACCAGGCGTTTCAAGCGCTACTCAACGACTATCTAGCCAGCAAGCACCGCAAGCGGGTAGAAATCATCACCAAAGCGTTCAACTTTGCCAATCAGGCACACCGCGGCGTGAAAAGACGCTCGGGTGAGCCTTATATTATGCACCCCATCGCCGTGGCGCACATCGTATGCGCCGAGATTGGGCTGGGATCGACCTCCATCTGCTCGGCGCTGCTGCACGATGTGGTGGAAGACACCGACTATACGGTGGAAGACATCGAGAATATCTTCGGCGCCAAAATCGCACAAATCGTCGACGGGCTGACCAAGCTCTCGGGCGGCATCTTCGGCGACCGCGCCTCGGCGCAGGCCGAGAACTTCAAGAAGTTGCTGCTCACCATGTCGGACGATATCCGCGTCATCCTCATCAAGATGGCCGACCGCCTCCACAATATGCGCACATTGGGTTCGATGCTGCCCAGCAAGCAATACAAAATTGCGGGCGAGACCATGTATATCTACGCTCCGCTGGCCAATCGCCTCGGCCTGAACAAGATTAAGACCGAACTGGAGAACCTGAGCTTCCGCTACGAACATCCCGAGGTGTACCGGGAGCTGGAAGAGAAGCTCACGGCCACGGCTCCCGAACGCGAGAAGGTGTTTCGCGACTTCACCGCCCCCATCCGCCAGCAGCTCGACAAGATGGGCATCGTCTACAACATCCATGCACGCGTCAAATCGATCTATTCCATCTGGAACAAGATGCAAACCAAGCACGTGCCCTTTGAGGAGATCTACGACATCTTGGCCGTGCGCATCATCTTCGAACCGCGCAGCAACGACGAGGAGCTGAACGAGTGTTTCAGCATATATGTGGCCATCTCCAAGATCTATAAGCCGCACCCCGACCGGTTGCGCGACTGGGTTAGCCACCCGAAGGCAAACGGCTATCAGGCGTTGCACGTCACCTTGATGGGGAACCACGGACAATGGGTGGAAGTGCAGATACGCAGCAAGCGGATGAACGACGTGGCCGAGCAAGGCTTCGCCGCTCACTGGAAATACAAGGAAGGCGAAGGAGGAGTCAGCGAAGACGACGGCGAACTGGAGAAATGGCTTCGCACGATCAAAGAAATCCTCGAAGATCCGCAGCCCGACGCCATCGATTTCCTCGACACCATCAAGCTTAACCTGTTCGCCTCGGAGATTTTCGTCTTCACGCCCAAGGGGGAGATTAAAACCATGCCGCAAAACTCCACCGCCCTGGACTTTGCCTTCTCACTGCACACCGATTTGGGCAGCCATTGCATCGGTGCCAAGGTGAATCACAAGTTGGTGCCGATGAGTCACAAGCTGCAGAGCGGCGATCAGGTGGAAATTCTCACCTCGAAGTCGCAACACGTCCAACCCGAATGGGAAGCGTTCGCCACCACCGCCCGTGCACGTGCGAAGATTGCCGCCATCCTGCGCAAAGAACAAAAAAGCCATCAGCGCAAAGGAGAAAAAGTGCTCAAAGAGTTTCTCGCCAAAGAGGAACTGATTCTCTCCGACCAAATAGTAGATAAATTAGTGAAGCAACACAGCGCCAAATCGCGCGAAGAGCTGCTAACGGCCATCGGCAACGGAAAATTAGTACTCGGCGAGGCCGATCGCCACGCGCTACACGGCAAACAGAGCATCGGATGGAAGAAATTCATCCCCACCCGTCTTCCCTTCACCGGTAAAGAGAGCAAAACCATCGAGGAACAACCTGCTGTTGAGAAGCCGAAGATTGATGCCAAAAGCATTCTTAAACTAAACGAAGAGAACATCGCCAAAAACTACACCATGGCCACGTGTTGCCACCCCATTCCGGGCGATGATGTGCTGGGATACATGGATGAAGAGGGACATATCATCATTCACAAACGACAATGTCCGGTGGCCGCCCGATTAAAGACCAATTACGGCAACCGCATCGTGGCTACGGTGTGGGATACGCACAAGGAACTGTCGTTCTTGGTGAATATCTACCTCAAAGGCATCGACGCCATGGGGTTACTCAATGAAGTGACGCAAGTAATCTCACGCCAGCTCAACGTAAACATCCGCAAGCTGAATATCGACACCATCGACGGCATTTTTGAGGGAAACATCCTGCTTTATGTCCACGACGTAGACGATGTAAAGACCATTTGCAACAATCTCAAGCAAATCCGGAACATTAAACAGGTGACGCGGGTGGAAGGGTAATCCCGTCAAGCGCCTGCTTCATGGCCATCAGCTTTTCACGCACGGCGCGCAGGCGTTGCAGGGTATCGTAGAGGCGCTCGGTCTCCTCGCGCCGATCTTTTAAACGCATGCGGGCGCCGGCAATCGTCATTCCCTGCTCCTTGACCAAATGATGAATCAATCCGATTAAATCGATGTCTTCCTTGGTATAGAAACGGACGGAACGTCCGCCCCGTTTGGGTGCCAGCTGGGGAAATTCCCGCTCCCAATAGCGCAGGGTCGGCTCGGTGAGATTAAAAAGGTGCGCCACTTCACCGATGGAATAGTATTTCTTGAGTTCTTTCTTTGCCATAAAGCGTTCGTTGCGGGGTGAAGGGGGATTAATCGAAAACTTTACCGTGATTGGCGGCAATTTGAATCATGCGATCGTAATCTTCAGCACTCAAATCCATGAAATAGTAGTTGACCGGGTTGACGGCTTGTCCTTTGATGCGTACTTCATAGTGAAGATGCGGACCGGTACTCTTACCCGTGCTTCCCACTTCGCCGATTACCTCGCCGCGAATCACTTTCTTGCCTACGCGGGTGCGATAGGTCTTCAAATGACCGTAACGCGTCTCGTATCCAAACCCGTGGTCGACCACAATAAGGTTGCCGTAGCCTGTTTCCCATCCTACCTTCACCACCGTACCGTTGCCGGTGGCATACACTTCGGTTCCGGGGTGCGCCGAAAAGTCCATTCCTTCGTGAAACTTACGGGTGCCATAGATAGGGTCGACGCGCATGCCGTAGCCCGAGGCCGTATGCTTCAAATCTTTATTGGAAATGGGTTGGATGGCGGGGATACATTGGAGCATCTGGTCGTGATTGCGGCAAAGTTCGACCACTTGGTCGAACGAACCCGATTGAATGTAGAGCTGTTTGGCCAGCATGTCTAACTTATGGGTGGTATTGATCACCAAGTCGGAATTGGCGGTGTTCAGCAGGTGTGCATACCGGTTGGTTCCGATGTATTCGGCACGGCGAATGGCCGAAGGCAGGGGATCGGCCATAAAAATGACGCGATAAAGATTATCATCGCGTTGCCCGATGTCTTGGAGCACGCCCATCGCTTCGTCGATGCGGCGCGAGAGCACTTTATACTGCGCCACCAATTGGCTGTTGCTTTTGCGCAACTCTTTTTCCGAGGGAGAACCAAAGACAATCAGGAGTACCAAGAAACAAGCGGCGCCCAATCCCATTCCAACGAACAAACGGCGCAACAAACCTACGACCCGCTGCCGAAAAGTGGGGTAAATGCGGTCGTAAGTTTGTGTACGCGGATTGTAGATGTAGTAGACCTTGCGCATGCTCTGGCTCCGTTGATGATAACGATTGCAAAAGTACGCATAAATATCAGATTTAATCTACCATGTCGCTGACTATTTCCAGTTCGTCCAAGTAGAGTGTGCTGCCGCCGGCGCCCCTGAAATCGTCGCCCTCTTTACTGGAAGAGCAGACAATGGCCATCTTATATTTTTTTCCCTTGATAAAGGTTTGTCCGGGCAAGTATTCGAAAGGAATCTCGAAAGCGGTGTACTTCTCTTGGGCGCCGCCCTCTTTGAGAGAGGCAACGGCCACGCGGAAGGGGGAAGTATTAATGGTGTTGCCCGTGAGCGTTACCTCCTTGCCTTGCAAGTCTTCCGCTTCGTAAAGTACGGCTTGAATGGCGCACTCATCGGTAACATCGTCTAAAATCTTCACCTCGTCGGGCGTGGTGGCTCCTTTTCCGTCGTAAAAGATTTCGCCCGGCAGGTATTTGTACCAACCTTTGAAGGCAACCGGCATCAAGTCGTTATACGGCACCCCGAATTTGGTGCTGTTAAGCCGGTCGAGCATATCCAGCGAAAAGGTTCCGGTGAAAAGCGACCCCGGGACAATGGCCGGATAGAGTGCGGTGACCTTTTTACTGTTGTCTAAGGTGACCAGCTTGGCTGCGGCCGCGCCGGCCACCACCTCGTCGGTTTCCTGCAGCACGGGATAACCGGTTAAGATGTTCAACACGTTCAGAAAGAGGGCACCTGTCGAGCTGGTAGCCAATCCTTCTTCGGCCGGCTCGTCGTGTGCGCCCCGGCCGGTTCCCTCGCTTCGCCACGTATCCAGCGAGTAGCGAAGTTCCATTTGGCGGGCGGGCGCCTGCACGGTATATTTCCGGAAGGTTCCGTCCGGGGCGGTGACCGTGTAGACGACGCCGGCGGAAAATTTTTGCTTGATGCCCGAGGGGGGATCAATCGTGGCAAAAGGCGAGACCACAATGGTGGGAACGAGTTCGTCAACCGCCCCTGGCGTGGCCTCGGGGGTCAACTTGAAGGTGAACGTGCCCGATGAGGCATCTTCGGCCGTCAGCTTGGGTTGTTCTTTTACGATAGGAGCCTGCTCGAAGGTGAAACTCTCGATGCGGCAATTGGAACTTTTAGCTTCGTCGTCTTTACAGCTTTGAACAGACAGAGACAAAGCGCCGGCAAGCGCCAGCGTGGGAATAAGATAGGTTTTCATTGTTGTTTTGGTTTTAATGAATACTATAATGTAAATGTATCACGAGAAAAATCTCTTAGATTTTGGGCGCAAAGGTAGCATAAAAATAGATAATCCTCCTTACCTGATCTCACTGTGCCGACACAAAAGTCTCAAGGCTGCAGCTCCGAGACCACTATTCCCAAACAAAAACCTAAAGTCCGCAGCCCCGAGACCGTCATTCCCAAATAGAAACCTAAAGTCTGCAGCCCCGAGACCGTCATTCCCAAACAAAAACCTAAAGTCCACAGACTTGAGACCTTCCTTCCCAAACAAAAGTCTAAAGTACACAGCCTTGAAACCTCTATTCCCAAACAACAGCCTCAAGTGCGCAGCCTTGAAACTTCTATTCCCAAACAACAGCATCTCGTCGGCAGACCGGAGACTTTTATTTCCGCCGAAGTATAAAAAACTTTAAAACGGGAAAAAATCCGTGCCCCCACCCCACGCCCTTCCGGCAGATTTATTCTACTTTTGCGCTCAATTTTGAGAAACAAACGACTTCTCCCTCCTCTTCTATACCATCCAAAACGCTGTAAAGCAGCACACTACGTGGTGGTGCACTGCCATAAGGATATCAATTACTAACATTATATTTATGAGCTTTACGTTATTGGTTACCGTCCTGCTGACGGCAATCGCTTTTGTGGGTATCGTGATCGTGCTCTCCTACTTCATCTCGCCGCGTTCCTACAACGCTCAAAAGATGGAACCCTACGAGAGTGGAATGCCCACACGCGGTAAATCGTGGATGCAGTTTCGGGTAGGTTACTACCTTTTTGCCATCCTGTTCCTGATGTTTGAAGTGGAAACCGTGTTTCTGTTTCCCTGGGCGGTGAACGTCAAAGAGATGGGGACGGCCGGCCTGGCCGGCGTAGCCTTCTTCCTTTTTATTTTAATCTTAGGATTGGCCTACGCCTGGCGGAAAGGAGCTTTGGAATGGAAAGATTGAAACGACCCACGATAAAATCAATCCCCTACGGGGAATTTGCCGACAACCAGACGCTGGAAAAGCTGGCTCGCGAGCTGAATGCGGGCGGAGCCAACGTGATGTTGGGGGTGCTTGACGACCTGGTCAACTGGGGACGCAGCAATTCACTCTGGCCGCTGACCTTTGCAACCAGCTGTTGCGGCATTGAATTCATGGCGTTGGGAGCGGCGCGCTACGACATGGCGCGTTTTGGTTTTGAGGTGGCACGATCCAGTCCGCGTCAGGCCGATGTAGTGATGGTTTGCGGCACGATAACCAACAAGATGGCGCCGGTACTCAAGCGGCTCTACGACCAGATGCCCGACCCCAAATATGTCATTGCCGTGGGCGGATGTTCCATCTCGGGCGGCCCGTTTAAGAACTCCTATCACGTACTAAACGGCGTGGACAAGATACTTCCCGTAGATGTTTACATGCCGGGCTGTCCCCCGCGCCCCGAGGCTTTCTTCTACGGCATGATGCAACTCCAGCGCAAGGTGAAAATAGAAAAATTCTTCGGCGGGGTGAATCGGAAAGAGAAGCGGCCGAAGGAAATCTGAATCAGGAATACCATCTTCATTCCCCTCCTCCCGGGAGGAGGGGTGCCCAAAGGGCGGGGTGGTAGGTTAGAACATTCATCAAAAGAATAACTATAATACGAACTAATAGCTCAAACAAAAGCGCATGCAAACAACCATGAACAAACCTGCACTCATTGACAAACGGAAAAAATTGCGCAATCAAAGCACCACAGCAGAAGCCACTCTGTGGCAATTGCTAAAAGACAAACAAATTGCCAATCTGAAGTTCCGTCGTCAACACAGTGTAGGTAACTATATTATTGACTTCTATTGTCCAAGTGTTCGATTGGCGATAGAATTAGATGGAGAATCCCATTCCATGAAATCAGAATATGATGATAAGCGCACGCTGTTTTTGAATGAGCATCAAATAACCGTATTACGCTTTGAAAATCGAGTTGTATTTGAAAATGCAGAGCAGATATATAGAGAAATAGAAGCGTATATTGAAGTGTTTTTTAAAATAAATCATGTATGAGAACAGTTAATGAAATAAGAAAAGTGATTGTTGATGATAAAGTTTATCCTTTATCAATAACTGCAGAGCATAAGGACAAAGTTCTAAATGCCCTAATTACAAAAGCTGCTGGAAAAGGAGTGGCTATATTGGAATATCGTGATATAGCAAATGAAGCTGAGATGAGTGAACAGCAATATAACACCATCATAACTGAGTTTCAAGATAAGAATATGATAACTCATCAAGGATATAGCACTCGCTATACACTTATGTCTAAAATATATGAGTACTATAACCACGGAGGTTTTAAAGGAGAAGAGACCATATTGCTTGCGAATTTGGATAAATTGTATTTAGAAATAGAATCTCTTATGGAGCAATTAACTCCTACTTTGGCAGAACGTCTCAAACCAAAATTGGAAGGAATAGCTGCACTTATCAATATAATAAAGCCGGTATTATCAATTGTATTGAATGAATAAAAATAATCTTGCCTACCATTTCAGTCTAAAGGGCAGAATGTGCGTCAAAATACAAAGTAATCGATTCCCCTCCTGCTGGCAGGAGGGGTGGCGCGTAGCGACGGGGTGGTGGGAAAAGAAAATTTTAAAACAGATGAATAATGTGTTTTTTATCCGACCACCCCGCCCTGCGGGCACCCCTCCTGCCAGCAGGAGGGGAATAAGTTACTTCCGTCTTGATGACACATTCTCAGATAATAAGTGATTAACATAAGTATGTATTAGATAGTAGATAAGTATGTCATTAGAACCAACAACAATAGACCCTGCTCACTTGCACGCCGAACTACTCCGCCTGCGCCGCGAGCAAGGTATGGACTTCCTCGAATGCCTCACCGGCATGGATTGGGGCGAAGAGGGATTAGGCGTGATTTATCAGCTCGAAAACAGCCGCACGCACCGGCGCGTAGCCATACGCTGCCTGACGACCAATCGCACGCAACCCGAACTGCCCACCGCAACCGACATTTGGAAGGGCGCGGACTTCAACGAACGAGAGGTGTACGACTTCTTCGGCATCGTGTTCATCGGCCATCCCGATATGCGCCGGCTCTATCTTCGCAGCGACTGGAACGGCTATCCGTTGCGCAAAGACGACCAACCCGAGCAGCAGAACCCGCTACGTATGGACAACGAGGCCACCATCGATACCACGCAAGAGCTGGAACTCGATGAAGAGGGAAACCTCAAGAACAAAGAACAGGTACTCTTCGGCGAGGAAGAATATGTCATCAACATCGGCCCGCAACACCCTTCGACGCACGGCGTGATGCGTTTCCGCGTATCGCTCGAAGGGGAACTCATCCGAAAGATAGACAGCAACTGCGGTTACATTCACCGCGGCATCGAAAAGATGTGCGAAAGCCTCACTTATCCTCAAACGCTGGCACTGACCGACCGACTCGACTACCTCGGTGCTCATCAAAACCGCCATGCTTTATGCGCCTGCATTGAGCAAGCCATGGGTATCGAGGTGAGCGAACGAGTGCAATACATTCGTACCATTATGGACGAATTGCAACGTATCGATTCGCACCTGCTGTTCTATTCTTGTCTGGCTATGGATATGGGCGGCCTGACTCCTTTCTTCTACGGCTTCCGGGACCGTGAAAAGATACTCGACATCTTCGAAGAGACGTGCGGAGGACGTCTCATCATGAATTATAATACCATTGGGGGAGTGATGTATGATCTGGCGCCCCACTTTCAACGCGATGTCAAGGCCTTTATCACCTACCTCCGCGGGGTGATAAAGGATTATCACGACATCTTCACCGGAAACATCATCGTCCAACAACGCCTCAAGGGGGTAGGCGTACTCTCTCGCCGCGACGCCATCTCTTACGGCACCACCGGCGGTACCGGACGTGCCAGCGGATGGGCGTGCGACGTGCGTAAACATCATCCCTACGCCGTATATAATAAGGTGGAGTTCCGCGAAATACTCTATACCGAAGGCGACTCTTTTGCCCGCTACATGGTACGCATGGATGAAATCATGGAGAGCCTGAAGATTCTCGAACAACTCATCGACAACATCCCCGAGGGAGCCTATCAAGAGAAGATGAAGCCCGTCATCCGCGTGCCCGAAGGGCAATACTACACCGCTGTCGAGGGGAGTCGCGGCGAGTTTGGTGTCTTCCTCGAGAGTCGCGGTGACAAGTCGCCCTACCGCCTCCATTTCCGTTCCACGGGATTGCCGCTGGTGGGCGTCATCGACTCTATCACGCGGGGAATGAAGATTGCCGATCTCATCGCCATTTGCGGCTCGCTCGACTTTGTGGTTCCCGACATCGACCGATAACTGAAGAATTAAGAATGAAGAATTATGAATGATTTTAGTGTCATTACCTGGTGGGTACACCAAACGCTGGCCTCGGTGATGCCCGACAAGTTGGCTGTACTATTGGAATGCGTACTCGTGGGCGTGTGCATCATCCTGCTTTATGCGGCGCTGGCCATCGTGCTGATCTACATGGAGCGCAAGATATGCGGATTCTTTCAGTGTCGGCTGGGTCCGATGCGGGTGGGCAAATGGGGCAGCCTGCAGGTTTTGTGCGACGTGCTCAAGATGCTCACCAAAGAGATCTTTACGCCCCGCAGTGCCGACCGGTTTCTCTATGGATTAGCCCCTTATATGGTTATCCTTGCCTCGTTTCTCACCTTCGCCTGCCTGCCTTTTAACCGGGGGGCGGAGATTCTTGACTTCAACGTGGGCGTCTTCTTTATGCTGGCCGCCTCGAGCATCGGCGTAGTGGGCATTTTGCTGGCCGGATGGGGTTCAAACAATAAGTATTCACTCATCGGGGCGATGCGAAGCGGCGCCCAAATCATCAGTTACGAACTATCGGCCGGTATGAGCATCCTGACCATGGTGGTGCTTGCCGGCACCATGCAATTCAGCCAGATTGTGGGCGAACAGGCCGACGGATGGCTCCTTTTCAAGGGACATCTTCCTGCCGTGATAGCCTTCGTCATCTACCTGATTGCCGGCAATGCCGAGTGTAACCGCGGCCCGTTCGATTTGCCCGAGGCCGAAAGCGAACTGACCGCCGGCTACCACACCGAGTATAGCGGCATGCACTTCGGTTTCTTCTACTTGGCCGAATACCTCAACCTGTTCATTGTCTCGGCCATTGCCGCCACCATTTTCCTGGGCGGATGGATGCCGCTGCACCTGCCCGGACTGGAGGGATTCAACGCCGTGATGGACTATATCCCCGGCTTCGTCTGGTTCTTTGGGAAAGCCTTCTTCGTGGTCTTCCTGCTGATGTGGGTGAAGTGGACCTTCCCCCGCCTGCGCATCGACCAGATACTCAAGCTCGAATGGAAATACCTCGTTCCCATCTCCATGCTCAATCTGGTGCTGATGGTCTTTGTGGTCGTATTCAAATTGCACTTCTAAGATGAAACAAAACAGTTACATAGGCGGCTTGCTCCAGGGCATCCGCTCGCTGCTCACCGGCATGAAGACCTCCATGAAGGTGTTCTGGCAGAAACCCACCACCGAGCAGTATCCCGAGAACCGGGGGAGGCTGCACATCAGCGAGCGTTTCCGCGGTTCGCTCTACATGCCCGTCGACGAGCAGGGAAACCACCGTTGCATCGCTTGCAACCTCTGCCAAATGGCTTGCCCGAACGGCACCATAAACATTGTGAGCGAGAGCGTGACCACCGACGAAGGGAAGAAAAAGCGGGTGCTCGTGCGCTACGAGTACGACCTGGGGTCGTGCATCTATTGCGGGCTGTGTGTGAATGCCTGTCCGCACGACGCCATCCGTTTCAACAACTCCTTCGAGCACTCGGTCTTCGACCGCTCCAAATTGGTTCTGACTCTAAATAAACAATGATATGGAAATAACATTCGAGGCCATCGTCTTCTGGGTGCTGGCCCTGTTCATCACCGTCTCGTCGCTGATGACCGTGCTCACCCGCCGCATGGTACGCTCGGCCACGTGGTTGCTCTTCACACTCTTGGGTACGGCAGGCATCTATTTCCTGCTGGGCTACACGTTCTTGGGCTCGGTACAGATTATGGTCTACGCCGGGGGCATCGTGGTGCTCTATGTCTTCTCCATCTTGCTGACCAGCGGCGAGGGTGACCGCGTGGAGAAGCTCAAACGCGGCAAGCTGGTGGCCGGGCTGATTGCCACCGTTTCGGGCGCCCTCATTGTGGTGGCAATCACCCTGAAACACCGGTTCGTCGAGACCATCAACCTCCTGCCCATGGAGACCGATTTCAAAGAGCTGGGAAGCATGATGCTCAGCAGCGACAAATACGGCTACCTCCTGCCCTTCGAGGTGGTAAGCATGCTGCTGTTGGCTTGTATTGTAGGAGGAATCATCATTGCACGTAAACGATAAACAGCGTATGATACACATGGAATATTATCTGATAGTTTCGGCTATCATGTTTTTCGCCGGCATCTACGGGTTCTTCACCCGCCGCAACACGCTGGCCATCCTGATCAGCATCGAGTTGATCCTGAACGCCACCGACATCAACTTCGCCGTCTTCAACCGCTTCTTGTTCCCCGGCAGCTTCGAGGGCTACTTCTTTGCCCTCTTCTCCATTGCCATTTCGGCAGCAGAGACGGCGGTGGCCATCGCCATTATGATCAATATTTACAGGAACATCCGCAGCATTCAGGTTAAGCGGTTGGACGAGCTGAAATGGTAACGGAAAGGAACCTGCCCTACAGGGCCTTCTGGCGGGGGTTGGAAGGGCGTCAAACTTCCACTGCTGTCCCGCTGAACTTGGACTGCTGTCCCGTTAAACCCGGACTGCTGTCCCGTTAAACCCGGACTGCTGTCCAAATTCAGCCGGACAGCAGTGCAAATTTAGCCGGATTACACTCCGCCAAACACCCCTTACAAGGGATAAATATCGTACACAATAAAAGAACAACCTATATGGAATATACCCTTCTTATCCTGCTACTGCCACTTGGTAGCTTCCTCGTGCTGGGGCTGCTGGGCAACCGGCTGTCGCACCGCACGGCAGGCCTCGTGGGCACGGCGGTGCTGGCCGTGGTGGCGGTGTTGAGCTACACGGCGGCCTGCCACTACTTCACCCTGCCGCGAACGGCGGCCGGCACGCTGCCCGTGCTGATGCCTTATAATATGGAGTGGCTCCCGTTCACTCCCACCCTGCATATCGACCTGGGCATCCTCCTGGATCCCATCTCGGTGATGATGCTGGTGGTCATCAGCACCGTCTCGCTGATGGTACACCTCTACTCTTTCGGCTACATGAAGGGCGAGCGGGGCTTTCAGCGTTACTACGCCTATTTAAGCCTTTTCACCATGTCGATGCTCGGACTGGTGGTGGCCACCAATATCTTTCAGATGTACCTGTTCTGGGAGTTGGTGGGCGTCTCCTCCTACCTGCTCATCGGCTTCTACTACACCCGCCCGGCGGCCGTGGCCGCCTCGAAGAAGGCGTTCATCGTCACCCGCTTTGCCGACTTGGGCTTTCTCATCGGCATCCTCGTCTACGGCTATTATGCCGGGACTTACACCTTCACGCCCGATCAATCGGCGCTGATTAAAGCCGGCGGAATGATTCCGCTGGCGCTCGGATTGATGTTTATCGGCGGTGCCGGCAAGAGTGCGATGTTTCCGCTGCATATTTGGCTGCCCGACGCCATGGAGGGGCCTACCCCGGTGAGTGCGCTCATCCATGCGGCTACCATGGTGGTGGCCGGTGTCTATCTGGTGGCGCGCCTATTTCCCCTCTTCATCGACTATGCCCCGCAGGTGCTGCACCTGGTGGCCTACATCGCCGCCTTCACCTCGCTCTACGCCGCGGCCGTGGCCTGTGTGCAGAACGACATCAAGCGGGTGCTGGCCTTCTCCACCATCTCGCAGATTGGTTTCATGCTGGTGGCGCTCGGCGTTTGCACTTCGGCCGACCCGCACGCCGGCGGGCTGGGCTATATGGCCGGCATGTTCCACCTGTTCACCCACGCCATGTTTAAAGCCTTGCTCTTCTTGGGGGCCGGTTGTATCATCCATGCCGTGGGCAGTAACGAAATGACGGCCATGGGGCAGCTCCGCAAGAAGCTGCCGCTGACACACCTCACGTTCCTCATTGCCTGCCTGGCCATCTCGGGCATTCCCCCTTTCTCGGGTTTCTTCTCGAAAGATGAGATACTGGCCGCCTGCTTCGCCTTCAGTCCGGTGATGGGATGGTTTATGGCGGCGGTGGCCGGTATGACTGCGTTCTACATGTTCCGTCTCTACTACGGCATCTTCTGGGGCAAGCCGAGCGAAAACTCTTCCAAACATCTGCACGAGGCGCGGACGATGACCCTTCCGCTACTGGTGCTGGCTGCCGTCACCTGCGTGGCGGGATTTATCCCCTTCGGAGACTTCATCTCTGCCGACGGCACCCCCTACACCATTCATCTGGAGAGGCAAACCGTGGTCACCAGCATCCTCATTGCCCTCGTTGCCATTGCGCTGGCCACGCAGATGTACGCCCGCCCCGCACAGCCGGTGGCCGACCGTCTGCAACGCCGCTTGGGTGGATTGTGGAGGGCTGCCTATCACCGCTTCTACCTCGATGAGGTGTATCAGTTTGTCACGCACCGCATCATCTTCGGCTGCATCTCGCGCCCCATTGCCTGGTTCGACCGTCACGTGGTAGACGGCTTCTTCAACTTCCTGGCCTGGAGCACCCGGGCTGGTAGCGATTCCATCCGCACCCTGCAAAGCGGACAAGTTCAACAATATGCCTTCGTATTCTTGCTGGGTACGCTGGCGCTCATTCTGCTGTTACTGCTATGAACATCCTCTCTATCTTCGTACTCATTCCCGTGTTGATGCTGCTTGCGCTCTGGCTGAGCCGCACGCTCAAGCAGATTCGGGTGGTAATGGTTGCCGGCGCATCGGCATTGCTGCTCGCTGCCGTCGGGTTGTGCATCGCCTATTTACAAGCCCGCGCGGGCGGCGCTACCTCCGAGATGCTCTTTCGTGCCGACGCAGTGTGGTATCCGGCGCTCAACATACACTATTCGGTGGGCGTGGACGGCATCTCGGTGGCGATGTTGCTGCTCTCGGCCGTCATCGTCTTCACCGGCACGTTCGCCTCGTGGCGCATGACCCCGCTCACCAAGGAGTTCTTTCTGTGGTTTACGTTGCTTGCGGCCGGCGTCTTCGGCTTCTTCATCTCGATAGACCTGTTCACCATGTTCCTCTTCTACGAGGTGGCACTCATTCCGATGTACCTGCTCATCGGGGTATGGGGAACCGGCCGTAAGGAGTATGCCGCCATGAAGCTCACGCTGATGCTCATGGGCGGTTCGGCCTTCTTGCTGATAGGTATTCTGGGCATCTACTACGGCAGCGGAGCCACCACCATGAACCTGCTGGAGATTGCCGGACTGCACAACATCCCCCTCGAGCAGCAACGCATCTGGTTTCCGCTCACCTTCCTGGGGTTTGGCGTGCTGGGTGCTTTGTTTCCGTTTCATACCTGGAGTCCCGACGGTCACGCCTCCGCCCCCACGGCTGTGAGTATGTTGCACGCCGGTGTGCTGATGAAGCTGGGCGGTTACGGCTGTTTCCGCATCGCGATGTTCCTGATGCCCGAGGCGGCGCAGGAGTTGGGCTGGATATTCATCATCCTGACCGGCATCTCGGTGGTCTACGGCGCCTTCTCGGCGTGCGTGCAGACCGACTTGAAATACATCAACGCCTACTCCTCGGTGAGCCACTGCGGCCTGGTGCTCTTCGCCATCCTGATGATGAACCGAACCGCCTCCACCGGCGCGGTGCTGCAAATGCTCTCGCACGGACTGATGACGGCGCTCTTCTTTGCCCTCATCGGTATGATATACGGCCGCACCCACACCCGTGACATTCGCGAGCTGGCCGGCTTGATGAAGATCATGCCTTTCCTGGCCGTGGGCTACGTCATTGCCGGTTTGGCCAACCTGGGGTTGCCCGGCTTTAGCGGCTTCGTGGCCGAGATGACCATCTTCAACGGAGCCTTTCAACATGCCGATACCTTCCATCGCGTCTGGACGGTGATTGCCTGCTGCTCCATCGTTATCACGGCCGTCTATATCCTCCGCGTGGTGGGCAAGATTCTCTACGGTACCGCCACCAACCGGCAGCACCTCACCCTCACCGATGCCACGTGGGACGAGCGTACCGCCGTTGTGATTCTCATTGTTTGCATCGCCTCTCTCGGCCTGGCTCCGATGTGGATGAGCGGGATGATTAGTGAGAGTGTCCTGCCTATTGTTCAACTCTTTAAGTAACCAAGCACCATGAATGATTATTCCCAATTCCTCATACTCAAGGAAGAGCTGTCGCTCATTGCGGTGATTCTCATCCTGTTCATTGCCGACCTTTTTATGAGTCCCGATGCCCACCGCAAAGACGGCAAGGCACATGTCAACACCATCTTGCCCGTGGTGCTGCTGCTCATACACACCCTCATCACCCTTGTGCCCGGCCCGGAGGCCACCGCCTTCGGGGGAATGTACCACAATGCGCCGATGCAGAGCATTGTGAAGTCAATCCTGAGCATCGGCACGCTCATCGTCTTCCTCATGGCACACGAGTGGCTCAAGATGTCCGACGCCCTCATCAAGCAGGGGGAGTTCTACCTGCTCACGCTCTGCACCCTGCTGGGTATGTACTTCATGATTTCGGCCGGACACTTCCTGATGTTCTTCATCGGACTGGAGTTGGCCAGTGTACCGATGGCCGCACTGGTAGCTTTCGACAAGTATCGCCACCACTCGGCCGAGGCAGGTGCCAAGTATATCCTCACGGCGCTCTTCTCCAGCGGATTGCTGCTCTACGGCATCTCGATGATATACGGCACATGCGGCACGCTCTATTTCGACGACCTGACGGCGCACATCACCGGCAGTCCGATGCAAATCATGGCGTTTGTCTTCTTCTTTGCCGGCATGGGCTTCAAGATTTCGTTGGTACCCTTCCATCTGTGGACGGCCGATGTGTATCAGGGTGCTCCGAGCGTGGTAACGGCCTATCTGAGTGTCATTTCTAAAGGTTCGGCCGCCTTTGTCTTGCTTACTATATTAATAAAGGTGTTCGCTCCCATCCTGCCGCAATGGCAAGAGGTGCTCTTTTGGATTATCATCGCTTCCATCACGTTGGCCAACCTTTTTGCCCTGCGTCAAGAGAACCTTAAGCGATTGATGGCTTTCTCCAGCATCTCGCAGGCGGGCTACCTTATGCTGGGGGTGATTGGCGGCACGGCGCAAGGCATGACGGCATTGGTCTACTACGTATTGATTTATCTCTTCGCCAATCTGGCCGTCTTCACCGTCATCACCATCGTTGCCCAGCGTGCCCAC
>JAISHB010000064.1 GCA_031262785.1 Prevotellaceae bacterium | reverse complement strand
CCTTTAGGGGGTTTGGGGGTGCCCCCCTCTCCTGACACATTATTCACCAATTAAACAATAATAGTATGAACCCAAAATCATCTTACCAAGCTCCCGTTCTCCATCAGCTTAAGATGGAGGGCGAAGGCGTCATCGCCGCCAGCATCCAAGACATCGGCCGGGGCAAACGTTACGACCTCGGGCAAGACATGCCCCAATCGCTCACGCGCGGACTCTTCCGCTTTGCCAAGAACCTGCTGCCGCTGGCAGCCGCTCTGTTATTGCTGCCCGCCTGCAGCAGCGACGACGAACCACAGGTGGCCCCCGTTGGGGGCAAAATCACCCTGACCGTCACCGCCGGGACGGCCGACACCCGCACGCTCTACAACGACGACGATTATAACGTCGACGACGACACCTACGACGACATAGCCGTTACGTGGAACAACGGCGCCGAAGCGATAGGCGCCGTCTACTACACCGGCACGACGCCAACAGTACTTAATGGACCGATGATGGGTTTCACTTTCACCGGCACCGGCACAGGTACCAAGAGCATGACCTTCACCGGCAGCATCACCCAAAGCACGGGCGCGTTGGCAGACCATTACAACTACTATTATCCGGGGAATTACGTGGGGGATCCGATGGGTAGTTCCAACGTGCTGGAATTTCAGAATCCCACCCGCAACTTTGGCGACCCCAGCAGCGGCCAACAATCCGGCAACGGCACCACCGACCATCTGACCGCCTCGGAGGTGATGTACACCCCCGTGGCTGTGAAGGCTGAGGGCAGCAGCACCACCACGGGCAGCAACATCCAGTTTAAACACGCCAACGCCCTGTTGCGCTTCGACCTTACGTTGCTCGAGTCCGTGGCGATTCGCGCCTTGGTGCTCTACGCCTCCGACGGCTCCACGCCTTTCTTTAGCAACACCACACTGACCTTCAACGACGACGCCACGGGCAGCGTAACGGCTGCGGGCGGCGGCGAATCCCTCGGTCAGCTCTACCTGCCCATTGCCTCCTACACCGCCATCAACCAGCTGAAAGCCTACATGATGGTGCCCCCCGTGGCCAACCTGAGCAGCAAGAAGCTCCGCATTGTGGCCAGCACGGCCGACGGCACGCACTATCAGAGCAATGAAATCACCACCGACACCGGCGATGAGTTGGAGGGCGGCAAGGTCTACACCTTCGTGAAGACACTGACCGAAGTGGCTCCCCCCGTCTTTGCCGGCAGCAACATCTATTGGGACGGCAGCAAGCTCACCTTCGACGATGCCGGCGACGACACCAACGCCGCAGCCCAAGGCATCTTCTTCAAACGCTTCAGCCTGATAGGCATCTCGCCGGCCAGCGGACAAACCAGCTCTACCATGACCACCTATACGCCCACCTACAACACAGGCAATCCAAGTGGTAGCACGTGGGCGCCGGGCACCCAAAGCTATAGCTCCATCACACCTATAGAGGACTTACTTCCCGATGATTTCTTCAACAATGAGATGGACTTGAAGACGAGTGCTGAAATTGATGAGTATTATGCGCAGTCTCAGGGCGACATCTGCCGCTACCTCTCCGCCACCGGCGCAGCGCCCGGCTCACCGGCCGTGCAATGGCGCATGCCCACCCGCAACGAGCTGAATCCGGACTGGTTCAAAAGCTCCCAAGTGTGGACAACGAACGGCGGAGGGTTTACCGCACAAACGCTCACGGATGCCGCCGGACTGGCCACGATTACTTCGGGCTATACCTTTAAGGAGAAGAATACCTTCTTCCCTGCTTCGGGTTATTGTAGCTACAACGGAGCCTCGACTTCTGTAGGCCGCCAAGGAAATTATTTCACCGCCAATCCAAATATAAATGGAGTAGCCAATTTGCGATTATCGAGTGCCAACGCACAGGTGTTGGACTCTTTCAGTTCCAATTCAGCCTTCCCCGTGCGTTGCGTGAAGGTGCAATAGGCCTGCGCCTTTAGTGACTGCGCTGCCACCGCCCCACAAACTCTTCGAGGAACGCCACGGTGTCTTCCACGCCCAGCACCGACGAGTCGACGCACAGGTGGTAGGTGGCCGCCGCCCCCCACGTCTTGTAGCTGTAGTAGTTGTAATACTCGGCACGCTTCTTATCCTCTTTGTTCATGCGGTTTTCCGCCTCCTCTTCCGAGATGTGGTACTGTGCGCACAGGCGCGCCAGGCGGTCGGCACGGTGGGCAGAGATAAACAGGTTGAGGTGACGGGGATGCTCGCGCAGGATGTAGTCGGCACAGCGTCCCACAAACAGGCACGAGTGCTCGGCGGCCAGGCCGCGGATAACATCGCTCTGAATCTTAAACAGGGCATCGTTACTCAGGTAGTTCAAGGCCGAGACCGAGCCGTCGCCAATGAAGGGGAAGCGCATGGCCAGCAAGCCGCCCACCACGCCTTGGGCGGTGCGCTCGTCGGCCTTCTCGAACAGCTCGCGACACAGGCCGCTCTCTTGGGAGGCCAGTGTAATCAACTCTTTATCGTAGAAGTTGATGCCCAAACGGGCGGCCAACTTCTCGCCAATCTCACGGCCGCCGCTACCCAGCTGGCGGCCGATGTTTATAACAAAGTTCTTGTCCATAGCAATCTGTGTTATTTAATCTTGTTGAATTTGCGAAACTGTGCCATCAGCATCAACAGCGCCACCAAGCTGGCCAGCAAATCGGACAGCGGCATGCTGTACCACACGCCTTCTACACCGAAGAAGTGCGGCAGCACAATCAGCGCAGGCAACAGGAAGATGAGCTGACGGGTGAGCGACAGGAAGATGGCCTGAGCGGCCATGCCGATGCTCTGGAAATAGTTGGAGGCAACCATCTGGAACCCCACAATGGGGAAGAAGAAGACCACGATGCGGAACCCCTCGGCCGACAAGCGTATCAGCTGGTCGTCGGAGGTGAACATCGAAACCAACAGGTCGGGCAGGAACATGCCCAGCAGGAATCCGGTGGTGGTGATGAGCGTGGCAATGAGGATGGTGATGCGCAACACCTTAGAGACGCGGTCGAACAGCTGCGCTCCGAAGTTGTAGCCGGCAATGGGCTGCATCCCTTGGTTCAACCCCAGCACAATCATCACAAAGATGAAGACCAAGCTGTTGACAATGCCGTAGGCTCCCACATAGAGGTCGTTGCCTCCGTAGCGAATCAGCCCTTGGTTGATGAGTATCACAATGAAACAGGCCGCCACGTTCATCAAGAAGGGCGACATGCCGATGGCCAGCGTATCGAAGACTATCTTGCGCCGCAACCGGAAGATGCCTTTGCGGAAATGGAGCAGCTCTTGCCGGTTGCTAAAGAGTTTTAGCTGCCAGAGCAGCGAGACAAACTGGGCAATCACCGTAGCGGTGGCCGCCCCGCGGATGCCCCAGCCGAACACGAAGATAAACACGGGCGCCAAGAGGGCGTTGATCACCACCGTAGCCACGGTGGCGTACATCGACTTCTGCGGATGTCCCGAGGCACGCAGCACGGCGTTCAGTCCGAAGTAGAGATGGGTGAAGACGTTGCCCAGCAGGATGATTTGCATAAACTCGCGGGCATACATCACCGTGTGGTCGCTTCCCCCGAAGAAGTAGAGGATGGGATCGAGAAAGAGCAGCACCACCACGGCGTAGAGCAGCCCCAGAATGATGTTCAGCACCAGTACATTGCCCAAGACGCGTTGTGCCGTCTGGTAATCTTTCTGTCCCAGCTTCACGGAGATGAGCGTGGAGGCACCCACCCCCACCAACGAGCCGAAGGCGGCCGACAGATTCATCAGGGGAAAGGTCAAGGCCAGTCCGGAGATGGCCATCGCACCCACCCCGTGCCCGATAAACACACGGTCGATGATATTATATAAGGAAGAAGCAGTCATGGCAATAATGGCCGGAACGGCATATTGCATCAACAGTTTACCAATTTTTTCCGTGCCAAGCGCAGTGGGAATGTGTTGTTGGGTCATAGTTGTTTCTAATTTTGAAGGGGCAAAGATACGTACTTCTTTTCGGCTTTCTTGCCTTGTGGTTTAAAATAAAAGGTTTACCTTTGCGGCCGTTATTACGAGATAGTAACAGTATTCAAATCATTCATTTAAAACAAGTAGTAGTAAAATGGCAACAAAGATCAGATTGCAAAGACATGGACGTAAAAGCTATGCGTTCTACTCCATCGTCATTGCCGACGTAAGAGCACCACGTGATGGTAAGTTTATTGAGAAGATTGGTACCTACAACCCCAATACCAATCCGGCCACCGTAGATTTGAAGTTCGACCGCGCCCTCTATTGGGTTCAAACCGGAGCGCAGCCGACCGACACCGTACGCAATATCCTCTCGCGTGAAGGTGTCTACATGAAGAAGCATTTAATGGGCGGTGTAGCCAAAGGCGCTTTCGGAGAAGCCGAAGCCGATGCCAAGTTTGAAGCTTGGAAGAACAACAAGCAAACCGGCTTGGCTGCACTGAAAGCCAAAGAGGCCGAGGCCAAGAAGGCCGAAGCCAAGGCACGCCTCGAAGCAGAAAAGAAGGTGAACGCCGAAAAAGCAAAGGCATTGGCCGAGAAGAAAGCAGCCCAACTGGCCGCCGAGGCTCCGGCCGAAGAACCGGCCGAAGCTCCCGCAGAGGAACCTGCAGAAACTCCCGCCCAAGCAGAAGCTCCCGCAGAAACCCCCGACCAAGCGGCACCGGCTGCGGAATGACCCCGCTCTTCCTTTTCAATAGAATGAATAAAAACCTCTTTGCCTTATGCAGAGAGGTTTTTTTTATACCTATATTTGCGCCTAAATTATCCCACCCATCAATAACAATAAAAAGATATAACGATGAGAAAACTTATCTTATTACTGGCAACCGCTGCCACCCTCGCAGCCTGTCAACAGGAACAAGGATATGTCATTAAAGGGAATGTGGAAGGCGCTGAAAACGGCGACACCATTATCCTGTCAAAAGCAATCGGACGCAGTGTGCTGCCGTTAGACACTGCTATCATACAAAATTACACGTTTGAATTTAAAGGCATGGCCGACTCGGTGGCAACCACCGCCGTGGTTTCATACAAACCCGGCGAGAAGGATGGCATGGGCATCATCTTCTTCCTCGAAAACGGTCATATCTATCTCCGGCTCACCAGCTCCGACGATTCGGCCGTCGGCACTCCCTGCAACAATGCCTATCAGGAGGTTCGCTCGCAACTGGGTGATCTGTATCAGCAGAAAGAGATTATCTACAACCAACTGTCCGACACCACGCTCACCGACCAGCAACGACAAGCCAAGCTCGAGGAGAGCGACAAGCTGGATGAACAATCCATAGAGGTCATGAAAGAAGGCGCCATCCGAAACATCACCAATCCGGTGGGTCTGTATCTGCTCAAGCAATGCAGCCCCTATTTCGAGCTGGGCGACTTGGAAGAGATTCTGCCGCAAGTCCCTGCCGCCTATCAAAGCGATTCGCTCATCATCAAGCTGACCTCCAAAGCCGACATCTTGCGCAGCACAGCCAAGGGTAAACCGTTCACCGACTTTGAGATGAAGACACCCGAGGGCAAACCCGTCAAACTATCCGACTACGCCGGCAAAGGCAAGGTGGTGCTGATTGATTTTTGGGCCAGCTGGTGTCCTCCCTGCCGCAGAGAGATGCCCAACTTGGTGCAACTTTACGCCCAATACAAGAACAAAGGCTTTGAAATAGTAGGTGTATCGCTCGACCACAGCGCAGAGGCTTGGAAAAACGGCATTGAAAAGCTCAACATCACCTGGCCGCAAATGTCCGACCTGAAGTATTGGAAGAGCCAAGGAGCCGCACTCTATGGCGTAAACAGTATTCCGCACACCGTGCTGCTCGACGGCAACGGCGTCATCCTTGAACGGGGTCTGTATGGCGACGGCTTAAAAGAGAAGTTGGCCGCACTGTTTCAAGAATAAACCTCAGGCGCCATGAATAACAGAAGCTTAGTCACCATCGAAGATTATAGCAAAGAGAAGATGCTCGAAATGATTGAGAAGGCCGGGCATTTCGAGGTACATCCCAACAGTAGAGCACTGGAGGGGAAAATTGTTGCTACCCTCTTCTTTGAACCTTCCACCCGTACCCGACTGAGCTTCGAAACAGCTGCCAATCGTTTGGGTGCCCGCGTAATCGGCTTTGCCGACCCCAAAGCCACCAGCTCGTCGAAAGGGGAAACGCTGAAAGATACCATTAAGATGGTGAGCAACTATGCCGACATCATTGTGATGCGGCACTATCTCGAAGGAGCGGCACGCTACGCCAGCGAAGTGACACACGTTCCCATCGTCAATGCCGGCGACGGAGCCAACCAACACCCTTCGCAAACCATGCTCGACCTCTACTCGATCTACAAAACGCAAGGCACGCTGGAAAACCTCAACATCTTCTTGGTAGGCGACCTGAAGTATGGACGCACGGTGCACTCCCTGCTGATGGCCATGCGCCACTTCCATCCCACCTTCCACTTCATTGCCCCCGAAGAGCTGAAGATGCCCGAAGAGTATAAGGTGTATTGCCGGCAGCAAAACATTCGCTACATCGAGCATACCGACTTCACCGAAGAGACCATTGCCGATGCCGACATCCTCTACATGACCCGCGTGCAACGCGAACGCTTCACCGACCTGATGGAGTATGAACGGGTGAAGAACGTCTATATTCTACGTAATCGCATGTTGGAACATACCCGTCCGAACCTGCGCATCCTCCATCCGCTTCCCCGCGTCAATGAAATAGCCTACGACGTAGACGACAATCCCAAAGCCTACTACTTTCAACAGGCACAAAACGGACTCTATGCCCGTGAAGCTATCCTGTGCGACGTGCTTGGTATTTTAAACAGCAGCGAACATGAGAGATAAAAAGCAAGAACTGCAAGTGGCCGCTCTGGAGAACGGCACGGTCATCGACCACATCCCCTCGGATAAGCTCTTCAAAGTGGTGGCACTGCTGGAGTTGGAACACATGACCAACAACATCACCATCGGTTTCAACCTGAAAAGCGAAAAGCTGGGCAAGAAAGGCATCATCAAGATTGCCGACAAGTTCTTCGGCGACGAAGAGATCAGCCGCATCGCCGTCATTGTGCCCCACGTCAAACTCACCATCATCCGCGACTACGAAGTGGTGGGCAAACGCGACGTCAACCTCCCCGACGAACTCTGCGGCATTGCCAAGTGCGCCAATCCCAAGTGCATCACCAACAACGAACCCATGGCTACCCGCTTTCACGTGGTAGACAAAGAGAAGTGTATCCTCAAATGCCACTACTGCGAAAAAGAACAGAGCAGAGAAAACATCGAAATCTTATGAAGCAAGACTGGAAGCCGGGCACCATGATCTATCCCCTACCCGCCGTATTGGTGAGTTGCGGAAGCACCCCCGACGAATATAACCTGCTGACGGTGGCATGGACAGGCACGCTGTGCAGCGATCCGCCCATGTGCTACATCTCGGTGCGGCGCGAACGACACTCCTACGATATTATTCGTCGCCACATGGAGTTTGTCATCAACCTCACCACCAAAGAGATGGCGCGTGCCACCGACTGGTGCGGCGTACGTTCGGGCAAAGAACATGATAAGTTTAAGGAGATGAACCTCACCCCCGGCAAATGTTCCGTCGTAAGTGCGCCGTTGGTGGAAGAGTCTCCGCTGTGCATCGAGTGTCGCGTCAAAGAGATTCTCTCACTGGGCTCGCACGATATGTTTATAGCCGATGTGGTGAATGTACGCGCCGACGAACGGTATATGAACGAGCAAGGCAAGTTTGAACTGGCCGATGCCTCCCCGTTGGTGTATGTACATGGCGGCTACTACGAGTTGGGAGCCAAGATAGGTAAGTTCGGATGGTCGGTCGAAAAGAAGAAATAGAGGCGATATGACCAAGAGATGGCGCTACACCTTGGGACTGCTGCTGATTCCCTTCACCCTATTCGGACAGTTCCCGATGGAGACAGACACCACCCGAAGGGTTCCGGCAAGGCGACACCCGCAAAACCGTCCCGTCAATTTCGGCATCAAGGGGGGCTTCACCGCTTCCCTGTTGCTGGTCTCGGAGCTGGACGTAAACAATGTGTCGGTCAAAGAGATACAGAACAACTACAAGATTGGCTACTTCGGCTCGCTGTTCATGCGCATCAACTTCGATCGACACTTTCTGCAGCCCGAACTCTCCTACACCATCAACCGCAGCAACATCACCTTTGAGAAACCCGACCAAGAGGGCAACCCCACGGGCATCACAGCCTCCATCACCTCCTCGATACACAGCATCGACATTCCGGTGATCTACGGCTACAACGTGATCAAAGAAGGCCCCTACGGACTGGCCATCTTCGGCGGCCCCAAGCTTCGGTTCATCTGGAACAAGGCCAGCAAGGTCACGTTCGAGAATTTCGATCGTCCCGGCATCCAAGAGAGCCTCACCCCGATGAACCTCAGCTTTACGGCGGGCGTAGCCGTTACCATTGCCCGCATCTTCTTCGACTTCCGCTACGACATCGGCTTGCACAACATCTCCCGCCGCGTCACCTACGATGCCGCCGAAAACAAGGAAGAGAACCCCATGCCCACCGAAGAGCTGCGCTTCAACCGGCGCGACAACGTACTGAGCTTTTCGCTCGGCGTCTTCTTTTAATCCGCAATCCTTTTATAAACTCAATAGCAAATAGACAACTCATGAAAAGAGACCAACTCATTTTCGACCTCATCGAGAAAGAACATCAGCGTCAGCTCAAAGGCATTGAACTGATTGCATCGGAAAACTTCGTAAGTGAAGACGTTTTGCAGGCCATGGGATCGTGCCTGACCAACAAGTACGCCGAAGGCTATCCGGGCAAACGCTACTACGGCGGCTGCGAAGTGGTAGACCAAAGCGAACAGCTTGCCATCGACCGCATCAAGCAAATCTTCGATGCCCGGTGGGCCAACGTGCAACCACACTCCGGAGCACAAGCCAATGCCGCCGTATTCCTGGCCGTACTCAATCCGGGCGATAAGTTTATGGGGCTGAATCTGTCACACGGCGGACACCTCTCACACGGATCGCCGGTCAACACTTCGGGCATCCTCTACACCCCGTGCGAATACAACCTGAATAAAGAGACCGGACGCGTCGACTACGACCAGATGGAAGAGATTGCCCTGCGCGAGCGTCCCAAGATGATTATCGGCGGCGGTTCGGCCTACTCCCGCGAATGGGATTACCGGCGCATGCGCCAAATAGCCGACAAGGTAGGCGCCATCCTGCTCATCGACATGGCACATCCTGCCGGACTGATTGCCGCCGGATTGCTCGACAATCCGGTCAAGTATGCCCACATCGTCACCTCCACCACCCACAAGACCTTACGCGGCCCGCGCGGAGGCATCATCCTGATGGGCGAAGACTTCCCCAATCCGTGGGGAAAGACCACTCCCAAGGGCGAGGTGAAGATGATGTCGCAGCTGCTCGACTCGGCCGTCTTCCCCGGCATTCAGGGCGGGCCGCTCGAACATGTCATTGCCTCCAAGGCCGTGGCTTTCCATGAAATCCTCCAGCCCGAGTTTAAGGAGTATGCCGTACAGGTCAAGAAGAACGCTGCCGTACTGGCACAAGCCTTGACAGAGCGGGGCTTCAGCATTGTCTCGGGCGGAACCGACAACCACTCCATGCTGGTAGATTTGCGATCGAAGTATCCCGACCTCACCGGCAAGGTGGCCGAGAAGGCCTTGGTATCGGCCGACATCACGGTGAACAAAAACATGGTTCCCTTCGACAGCCGCTCGGCCTTCCAAACCTCGGGCATCCGTCTGGGCACGCCGGCCATCACCACCCGCGGTGCCAAAGAAGAGTTGATGCTCGACATCGCCGAGATGATCGAAACCGTGCTCTCGAACGTGGAGAACGAGCAGGTCATCGACGAAGTACGTGCCCGCGTCAACGCCACCATGAAGAGCTATCCGCTCTTTGCCTACTAACTTGACGAACCGTCAATGCCGGTATGGACGAACCGTCCATGCCGGTGTTGACGAACCGTTCATGCCTCCTCTTTCCCTACCACAATATCTCTTTCCTCCTCTATGACGATGAAAAACATACTCCCCATCCTCTGCCTCCTTCTGCTCACCGCCTGCTCGGCCTACGAGCAGACCGACACGGGCGTGATTATACACCTGCGGCAGCAGCAACCAACCGATACCCGCCAAGTACGCATCGAGGTGCTGGGCGAAAAACTCCTGCACCTCTCGGCCACTCCCCGCAAAGCCTTCTCCACCACACCCGGCTTGGTGGTGGTGCCCGGGCAAAGCATCCCCCGCTTCACGGTGAAGGCCGACCAAGACTCGGTGCGGGTGAGCACCTCGCAACTCTGTGCCGCCGTATCGCTGGCTACCGGCGGAGTGGCTTTTTCGGATGCCCACGGCAAGCGCATCCTTTCGGAGACTCCCGGCGGACGGACGTTCACCCCCTACCGCGCCGGAGAGACAGACGGGTATAGCGTGCACCAGCAATTCGACACGCCCGCCGACGAAGGCTTGTACGGGCTGGGACAACATCAAGCCGACGAATTCAACTACAAAGGGAAGAACGAGGAGCTGTTTCAATACAACACCAAGGTGTCGGTACCCTTCATCGTCTCCACCCGCAACTACGGCATCCTCTGGGACAGCTACTCGCTGAGCCGCTTCGGCGATGCGCGCGACTATGCCCAGCTCCATCGCGTCTTTACACTCTACGACCAGACAGGCCAGGCCGGCAGCCTGACCGGAACCTACCGTGCCAAAGACCCCGGTCGCCCCATCGTGGTTCGGAGCGAAGACTCGCTCTACTTCGAGAATCTCCAAACCCTCCGGAACCTGCCCGAGCGCTTCCCGCTCAGCGGTGCCAGCATTGTTTATGAAGGGGAAATCGAACCTGCCCAGAGTGGCCTGTTCCGCTTCCTGCTCTACTATGCCGGCTACACCACGGTCTATTTGAACAACCAAGTGGTGGTGCCCGAGCGCTGGCGCACAGCTTGGAATCCCAATGCCTACAAATTCGCCGCCTACCTCGAGAAGGGACGGCGGGTACCGATTCGCATCGAGTGGAAGCCCGACGGGGGTGAATCCTACTGCGGCTTGCGGGCGCTCACGCCGGTGCCCGAGGCCGAGCAGAACCGCCTCAGCTGGTGGAGCGAAATGAACGAAGAGCTGAGCTACTACTTCATCGGCGGGAGCAGCATGGACGAGGTGATCGGCGGCTACCGCACCCTCACCGGACGGGCTTCCATCCTGCCCAAATGGGCGATGGGTTATTGGCAGAGCCGCGAGCGCTACCGCACGCAAGAGGAGCTGCTGACCACCTTGCGCGAGTTCCGGCGCCGCCGCATCCCCATTGACAACATCGTGTTGGATTGGTTCTACTGGAAAGAGGATGCCTGGGGAAGCCACGAGTTCGACGCCGCCCGCTTTCCCGACCCCAAAGCGATGGTCGACAGCATCCACGCCCTCGATGCCCGCCTGATGATTTCGGTGTGGCCGAAGTTTTATACCGGTACCGGGCACTTTCGCGAATTTGCCGACCGGGGCTGGATGTACATGCGTTCGGTGACCGACAGCATCCGCGATTGGGTGGGTCCCGGCTACACCTACGGATTCTACGACGCCTACCAGCCCGAAGCCCGCCGCCTCTTCTGGCAGCAACTGCAAGAGCACCTCTACCCGTTGGGCATCGATGCTTGGTGGATGGATGCCAGCGAACCCAACGTGCGCGACTGCACCGATATGCCCTATCGCAAAGCGCTGCAAGGGCCAACGGCCCTGGGTCCGGCCGACCAGTACCTGAACGCCTACGCCCTGGTGAATGCCGAGGCCATCTACCACGGACAGCGCGCCGCCGACCCCGATCGACGCGTCTTCCTGCTGACCCGTTCGGGTTTTAGCGGCCTGCAGCGCTATGCCACCGCCACGTGGAGCGGCGACATCGCCTCCCGTTGGGAAGATATGAAGGCACAGATCTCCGCCGGCCTCAACTTTGCCGTCAGCGGCATCCCCTACTGGACAATGGATATCGGCGGCTTCTGCGTAGAGCGCCGCTACGAAGCTGCCCAGCGTTTGTTCGATGGCACCGGACAGGTGAATGAGGATCTGCGGGAGTGGCGCGAGCTGAATGCCCGTTGGTATCAGTTCGGCGCTTTCTGCCCGCTCTTTCGTGCGCACGGGCAGTATCCCTACCGCGAGGCTTGGCACATTGCACCCGACAGCCACCCCGCCTATCAATCCATCCTCTACTACACCCGTCTGCGCTATCGCCTCATGCCCTATATCTACTCGTTGGCGGGCATGGCCTGGACGGATCACTACACGCTGATGCGTCCGCTGGTGATGGACTTCCCCCACGACCGCGCCGCCCGCGACATCGGCGACCAATACCTCTTCGGCCCGGCCTTACTGGTGGCACCGGTCTATGAATACGGCGCCCGCACGCGCAGCCTCTACTTTCCCGCCGGGGAGACCTGGATTGATTTCTACACCCATCGCCGCATCCGGGGGGGACGACGCCTCAGCGTGGAGGCTCCCTACGAGCGCATCCCGCTCTACGTGCGTGCCGGCAGCATCCTGCCCATGGCCGGGGAGATGCAATATACCGACGAGCGGCCGGCCGATCCGCTTACGCTCTATGTCTACACCGGCGCCAACGGCCACTTCACCCTTTACGAAGACGAAGGCGTCAATTACCAGTATGAACAGGGTCATTACACGCTCATCCCGATGCTGTATAACGATACCACCCGCACGCTGCTTATCGGCCAGCGTATGGGAACCTTCCGGGGGATGTTGCCGCAACGAACCCTCCGAATTGTAACCATCGGGGAAGAGGGAAAACCTTCCGTGAAAGAGGTGAACTATGACGGGACGGCCGTGAGTGTGCCCCTGCTGTGAGGCGACCTTCCGAGGGCTATTTTGTTTACGATTATTTCAAATGTGACCATCACAGCCCTTTTTTGTTTACGATTATTTCAGATGTGACCATCACAGCTCTTTTTTGTTCGTATTTATTTCAAATGCGACCTTCACAGGGCTTTTTTGTTCGTATTTATTTCAAATGTGAACTTCACAAGGCTTTTTTGTTCGTATTTATTTCAAAAACGATCATCATAGCCCTTTTTTGTTCGTATTTATTTCAAATGCGATCTTCGCAGCCCTTTTTTGTTCCCAAATCTTTCAGATGCGAACAAAATAGGGCCGGGATGGTCTCAAAATTCTCAGGGGGAAACATTATAGGCCTATGAAGGTCTCCCGTCGTTGGGGAGTATTCCTCATAGGCCTATAATCAATAGAACCAAAAATCGGTTGTTCAACATCAAGCAAGGATGAAATGCATGCTACTGCGACACATCCTCGTTCACTCACGGTTTGTTTTCGTGGTTCCCGGCCGTGCAAATCGATGTTTGTACTTAAAGTAGTCGATGAAAAACCATCCAAGGACAGCCATTGCGGAAACGGGGAAAACAGCCAAAATAAGAATCATCACAATGTCCATTAGGCTATAAACTTATAATTAGTATTTTATTAGTTGCACAAAAGTAGAATATATAACTTTCTTACTAAAGAAATTTTGTACAAAAAAAAAAAAATATTCCTTAATTTATGTAATAATTTGATGTTCTCCAAATGCGGTGTGCAAATCCAACCAGCTTTCGGAGAGGCTTTTCATGGAGGGAAACACCATGTTGGCTCCTTCGTCCATCAACAATTGAGGATCAATGGGACCGGTATTCACGGCGATGGTAAATATGCCGGCCGCTACGGCCGCACGGACGCCCAAGGGAGCATTTTCTACAACAATGGCCTCATTGGGCTGCAGACCGGCTTTTTCGAGCGCTTTCAGATAAGGTTCGGGGTGTGGCTTGCCGCGATGGACATCGAAAGCAGTCACCATCAGCTCGCGGTTGAACATCCTGGGATAGGCGGTAGACAATCGCTTGAGCAAACTCTTTTGTCCCGAACCGGTCACCACCATGCGGATGAGTTTGTCGTCTTTGATCTGCCGGAGCAGCAAAGCGGCACCGGGCATGGCCTCGGGATCGGGATGCGTATGAAACTCGGCCGTCTTCTCGGCATAAATCTTTTGGATGAGTTTTTGGGGAGCCTTCTTGCCAAACTGCCGGTTATAAAGGATGTTGATGGTGTCTGCACCGGTACGCCCTTCGTGCAGATATGCTTCTTCGTCCGACAGGTGCAATCCGTGACGTTCCATGACCAGGTGCCACGCCTGTGCATGATAGGGCATGGAGTTAAATAGAACGCCGTCCATATCGAACAGGACGGCGCTCAATGAAAAGAAGGTGTACCCGTGCGATTGCAGATAACGGGCAATGACCTCTTGATACATTCGAACAAGATTCATCTATCAGATGCGCGCTTGAATGGCTTTCGAGGCTTCTTCGTAACCGGGCTTGTTCAGCAAGGCAAACATGTTGCTCTTGTAGGCTTCCACGCCGGGTTGGTCAAAGGGATTGACGCCCAACACGTAACCGCTGATTCCGCAGGCCAATTCAAAGAAATAGATCAGCTGACCCAGGTTGTATTCGTCCAGACGGTCTACCGTAATGCGAATATTGGGTACGCCGCCGTCCACATGTGCCAGTTGGGTACCCAGCTCGGCCATTTTGTTGACCTCGTCGATGCGACGACCGGCCAGATAGTTCAACCCGTCGAGGTTGGCTTCGTCGGTGGGCACTTTCAGGGTGTGATCGGTGTGGTTGATAGAGAGGACGGTTTCGTAAATGGAACGTTCGCCCTCTTGTATCCATTGTCCCATCGAGTGCAAATCGGTGGTGAAGTCGACCGACGCCGGATAGATTCCTTTGTGATCTTTCCCTTCCGATTCGCCGTAGAGTTGCTTCCACCATTCGCTGAAATAGTGCAACTTGGGGCAGAAGTTTACGAGAATCTCTATTTTCTTGCCGCGTTGATACAGTTCGTTGCGCACGGCTGCGTATTGGGCGGCGAGGTTCTCTGCGAAGGGGGTCTCTGCGGCACAAGCCTTTTCCATGGCTGCGGCACCGGCCACCAATTGCGCGATGTCGAAACCGGCCACGGCAATGGGAAGTAATCCCACGGGCGTGAGCACGGAGTAGCGTCCACCTACGTTATCGGGAATGATGTATGACTTATATCCCTCTTTGTCGGCTGTTACGCGGGCGGCACCTTTGTGCTCGTCGGTGATGGCTACGATTACTTGTTGTGCCATCTCTTTGCCGCGTTGCTCTTCACATGCTCTTTTGAGCAGACGGAAGGCAATGGCTGTTTCGGTGGTTGTGCCCGATTTGGAGATGTTGATTACCCCGAAGCGTTTCCCTTTGAGAAACTCGAGCAGTTCGTAGAGGTAATCTTCGCTGAGGTTATTCCCCGCATATACCACGGCGGGAGTCTCCTTTTCACGAGCACCGAAGCTGTTGGAAAGTGCTTCAATCACAGCACGCGCGCCCAGATAGCTTCCGCCAATACCGGCTACCACCACCACTTCGCAATTGGTGCGAAGCACTTGTGCCGTGGCCTTGATGTCGGCCAGCATAGCTTCGCTAATGGACGATGGGAGGTGCAGCCACCCCAAGAAATCGCTTCCTTTGCCGGTCCCCATTTCGAGTGCGTCTTGGGCGGCTTTCACTTTCATTTCGTAAGCCGAAACGGCTGCCTTGGAAATGGCTCCGAAGGTCTTTTCGATACTTAATCCAATCATACGTGTTTAGTTTAAAATTATTCATTTATATCGAGACTTGTTGCACCTCGCACGAGGCTCAGCGCAACGAGTCGGTCAGTAACTTAATCTCTATCATGGGGGAGATGCGTTCATACAGAATGTTGTAGACGGCATCCAATATCGGCATGTTGACGTGGTGATGCTTGTTAATCTCCTTGATACACTTGGTGCCGTAGTAGCCTTCGGCTATCATCTCCATCTCTATCTGTGCGCTTTTAACGGCATATCCCTTGCCAATCATGGTGCCGAACGTGCGGTTGCGGCTGAAATTGGAATAGGCTGTCACGAGCAAATCGCCTAGATAAACGGAATCGGTGATGTTCCGATTGAGCGGATGCACCGTTTGCAGGAAACGGTTCATCTCTTCGGTGGCATTGGACAGAAGCACGGCTTGAAAGTTATCGCCATATTTCAATCCGCTGCAAATGCCGGCTGCTATGGCATAGACATTCTTTAGCACCGAGCTGTATTCGATGCCCGCCACGTCGTTACTAACCGATGTTTTAATGTAGCTACTGGCCAGATGACGGGCAATAATCGAGGCTTTTTCCACCACCGAACAAGCAATGGTCAGATAGGATAATCGCTCGAGTGCCACCTCTTCGGCATGGCAGGGACCGGCCAATACGGCTATGTTTTCGGGAGGTACGCCGTATTCTTCGGTGAAGTAGGACGATACGATGAGGTTGTCGTCGGGCACAATGCCTTTGATGGCCGTGATAATAAACTTATCGCGTATCCTCACCTTTAGTTTCTTCAGGTGTGTCTTTAAGTAAGGGGAAGGAGTGACAAAAATGAGCGTGTCCGAGCTTTTGACCACGTCGTTGATGTTGGAACTGAAATTGATTCGTTTGGTGTCGAACTTAACACCCGTCAGATAGGCCGGATTGTGGCGAAGTCGTTTAAAGTCGAGGATGCGGTCGTCGCGGCGCATATACCAATTGATGGTTTCGGCTTGTGCCAGCACCATTTTAGCGATGGCTGTCGCCCAACTTCCTCCGCCTATGATGGCTATCTGTCCGGGTAATTTCATACCGCTTCGTTTTTGCTATCGGCTTCTTCTTTTTTGGTACTCTTTTCGGGGCGCATCTGGGGGAAAAGCAATACTTCCTGAATGGCCGTTTGTCCGGTCATGAGCATCACCAGCCGGTCGATGCCAATGCCTATTCCCGAGGTGGGAGGCATGCCGTATTGCAGCGCACGAAGAAAATCATGGTCGATAATCATCGCTTCGTCGTCGCCCTTGTCTGCCAGGCGCATCTGCTCCTTGAAACGTTCTTCCTGATCGATGGGATCGTTTAGTTCGGAATAGGCATTGGCCAGTTCCTTGCCGTTGACCATCAGTTCGAAACGTTCCGTAAGGCCGGGTTTGGATCGGTGCATTTTGGTTAGCGGGGACATCTCCACCGGATAGTCGGTAATGAAAGTGGGTTGCAGGTAGGTGCCCTCGCAAAACGCTCCGAAGATTGCGTCGATAAGCTTGCCTTTTCCCATGGCAGGGTCTATCTCTAACTTCAGTTCGCGGCAGATTTGACGAATTTCCTCTTCGCTTTTTCCGCGAAGGTCGTAGCCGGTCTTTTCTTCGATGGCTTCGAGGATGGGAAGGCGTCGGTAGGGCGCTTTAAAGCTAATCACCTGTCCGTCGACCATACTTTGGGTCGTACCGTTGACCGCTATGCAGATTTGTTCGAGCAGCTGTTCGGTAAAGCTCATCATCCAGTTGTAGTCTTTATACTGCACGTAGAGTTCCATGCAGGTAAACTCCGGATTGTGTGTCTTATCCATTCCTTCGTTGCGGAAGTTCTTCCCGATTTCATACACCCCCTCGAATCCTCCCACGATGAGTCGTTTGAGGTAGAGTTCGGTGGCGATGCGCAAGTAGAGGTCGATGTCGAGCGAGTTGTGATGCGTGATGAACGGACGCGCACTGGCTCCTCCGGGAATCGATTGAAGAATGGGGGTTTCCACCTCGGTGTAACCCGCCCGGTCGAGCACACTGCGCAGGGTCTTGACCACGACAGCGCGTTTCTCGAAGATTTCTTTTACGCCCCCGTTGACCACTAAGTCGACGTAGCGCTGACGATAACGAAGCTCGGGGTCTTCAAACGAGTCGTAGGCCACGCCGTCTTTATACTTGACGATGGGAAGCGGTTTGATCGACTTGGCCAGTAGCGTCAACTTGCGCACATGAATACTCACCTCGCCCATCTGTGTGCGGAACACGAATCCCTCCACCCCGATGAAGTCGCCCAAGTCGAGCAGTCGTTTGAACACCACATTATAAAGGTCTTTATTCTCGCCCGGACAAATATCGTCGCGCGTGATATAGAGTTGGACGCGCCCTTTGGCGTCTTGCAATTCGGCAAACGAAGCTTTCCCCATCACGCGGCGCGTCATCAGGCGGCCGGCCACGGAGACTTCGCGCCGGGGCGCGTCATCTTGAAAAGCGGCCTTGATATCGCTTGAAAAGGCATTGGTAACATATTCGGCAGCCGGATAAGGTTCGATGCCCATGGCGCGAAGTTCATTCATGCTACGGCGACGAATCACTTCCTGTTCACTAAGCTCATTCATTAATCTGGGGATTATATTTACATAAAATTTGGGCGCAAAAGTACGAAACATTTTCCGATTTCCTCCCACGCGGGCTGAGAAACGTTATCGGAGCCGCAGCCGGTCGCCTATCTCCGGTACATAATCGGCCGCCTTTCGATTCATTTTATAGAGATTCTTCAGGCGTATGCCGTACGTTTGCGAGATGGAGTGCATGGAATCACCGTCTTTGACCACATAAACCTTGTGCGGCTTGAGTGCTTTCTTGCGTTTCTCCTTCAGGTAGATGATATCGCCCGCCTCGAGGGTGTAGTCGCGGTGCAGATCGTTATACCGCACCAAGCGCTTCCAGCTAATTTCAAACTCCTTGCCCAACAGTTCGAAGGTATCGCCCTCCCGTGCCACGACATAGGCCAGCCCACCGGCCAGAAGCACCTCATGCGGAGCGGCCAGCCACGGCTTCTTTCGCAACTCCTTCTCCCGCTGACGGGCAGCTCTTTTGCTCAACCCTTGGGCGTCGTATTTATAGAGTTCGTAATCTTCGATGATGGTGATCAGCCGGTTGGCGTACGAAGGATCGGTGGCGTAGCCCGCCTTTTTGAGTCCGCGCGCCCATGCTTTGTAGTCGGTAATCTTCAGCTCGAACAAGAAGGCATAACGGGCACCCCGCTTGAGGAAAGCCGAGTGATCGTCGTAGGAATCTTCCACCTTGCCGTAGACCCGAAAACATTCGTTGGGCGCATCGTCGGTGTGCCGGACGGTTTTACCGCGCCAGTCGCCGTGACACTTTATCCCGAAGTGGTTATTGCTTTTGCGTGCCAGCGTGCTCATGCCCGCGCCGCTCTCGAGCAGCCCTTGTGCCAGCGTAATGCTTGCCGGAATCTTGTGCTGCTTCATTTGTTCCACCGCCAAGGGTGCATACGTGCGGATATAGTCGGTATAGCGGGCGTTGCGGCGCTGCCCGGGCAGCGGCAGGGTACACAGCAGAACGAACAGGAGGGCACCCGTTCGGAAGATAGAGGACGGAGTCTTTCTCATGGTGGAAGTGCTAACTGCGCACAAAGTTCTTAAAAAGAGTTGAATAAACCAATCTCTTGCGTACCTTTGCTCCACATATATCTGATAAATCCATCCAAACTTTATGAAACAACTTACCCTGCAGATTCCCATTTCCGTGTACGATTACGAAGAATTGAGCGCGGAAGACCGTGCGCTGATCGACCAGGCCAAGGAAGCCACCCGTCGCAGCTACGTTCCCTACTCCCACTTTCATGTGGGTGCGGCGGTTCGCCTCTCGGGCGGTGAAATTATCAGCGGCAGCAACCAGGAAAACGCCGCCTATCCCTCGGGCACCTGTGCCGAGCGAACCACGCTCTTCTACGCCGGCTCGCAATACCCCACCCAGGCCATTCTCACCCTGGCCGTGGCCGCCCGAAACGAGCAGGGCAACTTTCTCGACTCCCCCATTCCTCCGTGCGGGGCTTGCCGGCAGGTGATGCTCGAGGCGGAGAAACGATTCAAGCAACCCATGCGCATTTTGCTCTACGGAACCTCGGGCGTCTATGAATTCGGCAGCGTGGACGGCCTGCTTCCCTTCTCGTTCGATGCCGATGCCATGCGGTAACCGCTCCGGCCACACCCATACACCTCTCTTACGGTATGCCCAAAGATAAAATAGCCTACGTCTGCACGCAGTGCGGATACGATGCACCCAAGTGGATGGGGCAATGCCCCTCGTGCGGAGCCTGGAACAGCTTCGCCGAAGAGGTCGTGCACAAAGAACCGGCACATAAACGCCCCCTCGCAGGTCTCGCCATAGAGAAAGCGCGCCCGATCAGCCTCTCGCAGATAGAAGCAGTCGATGCCCCGCGCATCGACCTGCATGACGCCGAGCTGAACCGCGTCCTGGGCGGCGGGCTGGTGCCCGGCTCGCTCGTACTAATCGGGGGGGAGCCGGGAATCGGCAAATCCACCCTCGTTTTACAGACGGTCTTGCACCTGGCAGGGTGCCGCATCCTGTACGTATCGGGTGAGGAGAGCGCCGCCCAACTCAAGCTGCGCGCAGACAGGCTCACGAGTGCCGACTCCGACTGCTTGGTCTTGTGCGAGACCTCTCTGGAGCAAATCTTCGCACACCTCCAAACGGTACGTCCCCAATTGCTGGTGATCGACTCCATTCAAACCATCGCCACCGCGTCCGTTGAGTCGTCGCCGGGTAGCCTCACACAGATACGCGAGTGCGCCGCCGCCCTGCTGCGTTTCGCCAAAGAGAGCCACACGGCGGTGCTCCTGATCGGCCATATTAATAAGGAGGGAAGCATTGCCGGCCCCAAGGTACTGGAGCACATCGTCGATACAGTCTTGCAGTTTGAAGGAGACCAGCAACACCTCTACCGCATTCTGCGGAGCATCAAGAATCGCTTCGGAAGCACCGCCGAACTGGGCATCTACGAGATGCGTCAAGAGGGCTTGCGTCCGGTAGTGAATCCCTCCGAGCTGCTACTCTCGCAAGAGCACGAGGGAATGAGCGGCATCGCCATCGCTTCGGCCGTCGAAGGAGTGCGCCCGTTCCTGATCGAGACACAGGCCCTGGTCAGCTCGGCCGTCTACGGCACGCCCCAACGCTCGGCCACCGGTTTCGACCTGCGGCGCATGAACATGCTGCTGGCCGTCCTGGAAAAACGGGTCGGATTCAAGCTGGCACAGAAAGATGTCTTTCTAAACATCGCCGGGGGATTGCGTATCAGCGACCCGGCCATCGACCTGGCCGTCATCAGCGCCATTCTTTCGAGCAACATGGATAGTGCAGTCGAGAGCGACGTCTGCATGGCCGGCGAAATTGGTCTTTCGGGTGAGATACGCCCCGTCGGCCGTATCCAACAACGTATCGCCGAGGCCGGCAAGCTGGGCTTTCGGCGGTTTTTACTACCCAAGTATAACATGCAAGGATTAGACACCCGGAAGATTTCGATCGAGCTGGTGCCCGTCCGCAAAGTAGAAGAGGCCTTCAGGGCACTCTTCGGATAGCAAACAGATGGTTCACGAATTTCAACTCCGCCTCTCGCCCGAGCAGGCAGCCGACCTGCAGCACGTGCGTGCCCACTTGGTCGAAGAAAAAGGACTGGGGGCGCACGAAATCACCGACGTGCGCATCCTGGGTCGCAGCATCGACGCCCGGGGTCGCACCGTGCGGGTCAACCTGAGTGTGCGGGTGTTCGTCAATGAACCCGCCACCGGCGAGCTGTTCCCCCACACCGACTATCCGATCGTCTCGGAGCGTCCCCCGGTCGTGGTGGTGGGAGCCGGTCCGGCCGGCCTGTTTGCCGCCCTCCGGCTCATCGAGCTGGGGCTGCGCCCGGTGGTAGTGGAGCGCGGCAAAGAGGTGCACGAGCGCAAGCGCGACATCGCCCAAATAGGCCGCACGCACCGCATCGATCCCGAGTCGAACTACGCCTTCGGCGAAGGGGGCGCCGGCGCCTACTCCGACGGCAAGCTCTACACCCGCAGCAAAAAGCGTGGCGACACCCGCAAAATACTCCACGTGTTTTGCCAACACGGTGCCTCCACCGATATCCTCTGGGATGCGCACCCCCACATCGGCACCGACCGCCTGCCCGGGGTCATCGGGCGGATACGCGGCACCATCCTGGCCTGCGGCGGCCAGATCCATTTCCAAACCCGCATGACGGAGTTTCTCCTGCAAGGCAACCGCGTAGCGGGCATCCTTACCTCCGACGGCCGCACCTTTCACGGTCCGGTGATTCTGGCCACCGGCCACTCGGCACGCGACACCTACCGCATGCTCTTCGACCGGCAGATTGAAATAGCGGCCAAGGGCATCGCCGTAGGCGTGCGCCTGGAACATCCTGCCGAGTTGATCGACCGGTTGCAGTATCACCGGAGCGAAGGACGCGGGCAGTTCCTGCCGGCGGCCGAATACAGCTACGTTACACAGGTGGACGGACGCGGGGTCTATAGCTTCTGCATGTGTCCGGGCGGCTTCGTGGTGCCGGCGGCCAGTGCTCCCGAAGAGATCGTGGTCAACGGCATGAGTCCCAGCCACCGCAACTCGCGCTGGAGCAATGCGGGCATGGTGGTAGAGTTGCGCCCCCAAGATGTGGGCGACAGCTCCGATGCCCTCTCTGTGATGCGCTACCAACAAACCCTGGAGCACACCTGCTGGCTGCAGGGAGGCTGCCGCCAAACCGCACCCGCCCAACGGATGGCCGACTTCGTGAATCGTCGCCTGAGCTACGACCTGCCGGAGAGTTCGTACGTCCCCGGCCTGATCTCCTCGCCGCTCCATTTCTGGCTTCCCCCCTTCGTGGGCGACCGGCTCGGCCAGGCCTTCCGCCGGTTCGGGGGCATGAGCCGCGGCTTCCTGACCAACGAGGCGGTGGCGATCGGCGTGGAGACCCGCACCTCGGCACCCGTGCGCATCCTCCGCCATCCCGAGAGCCTGGGTCACGTCCGCCTGCAAGGCCTCTTCCCCTGCGGAGAAGGAGCCGGCTACGCCGGCGGCATTGTCTCGGCGGCCATCGACGGCGAGCGGTGCGCCGCAGCCGCTGCCCGCTATTGTTCCACCCAATCCCCGAAGCCATGATACCCGAATTTGCCATCGTCGAAGCCAGCACACTCGCCTGTCTGGGTCTCAAGCAGCTGCTCGAAGAGATTATCCCCTCGGCCGTGATTCGCACCTTTCCCACCTACCAGGCACTGGTCGAAGATACGCCCGACCAGTATGCGCACTACTTCGTTTCGGCGCAAGTCTACTTCGAGCACACCGCTTTCTTCCTCGAGCGGCACCAGCGCACCATTGTCCTGGTGAGCGGGGCATCGCCCCGTCCCCTGTCGGGCATTGCCGTGCTCAACACTTGCCAAAACGAACAGGAATTGGTCAAAAGCATCCTGCAGCTGCACCAAACCGGCCATCGGGCACACCACCGCGTGGCCGCCGACATCCACGACCTGACCCCGCGCGAGCGTCAGGTGCTCGTGCTCATTGTCCGCGGACTACTCAACAAAGAGGTGGCCGACCGGCTCCACATCAGCCTGACCACCGTTATCTCGCACCGCAAAAACATCATGGAGAAGCTGGGCATCCGGTCGGTATCCGGCCTGACCATCTATGCCGTGATGCACGGCTACATCGATCCGGACCGCATCTAACCACCTCCTCCGGCCGGCCGGACAAACTCCCGCACCAGCGAAACACTCCATCCCGTGCACCCGACTACCCTCTCCCCGCATCGAAACACTCCGTCCCGACCTACGGGATGCCTTCGCCCCTGAACGGGTCTTAAAGGACGGGGGTCGGGATCCCGTCAAACCTTTCGGCGTGTTAAAAGACTGGGTACGGGATCCCCTCTCCCCTTAACGGGTCTTAAAGGACGACGGTCGGGATCCCTTCAAACCTTTCGGCGTGTTAAAGGACGGGGGTCGGGATCCCTTCGCCCCTTAACGCGCCTTAAAAGACGACGGTCGGGATGCCGTCACTCCTTAACGGGACTTAAAAGACGGTGCACCGAATACGCCCGCGCACAGGCGGGAGATTCCCTCCCGATGGTTAATGTAGTATAAAAACGAACAGCGGGGAGACAACCGACGCACCGATTGCTTACCTTTGCGCCGTCTTAATCGCGGGGATGCTCCCGTTGATGTAGAGTTACGAACCAATTTACTTAAATAACAAACCCTATGACAAAAGCCGAAAGTTTTTACTACAGAGAAATGAACAACGGAGGTCATTTCCAATTTGAAACCGATGTGTATAACCGAGCCAAATCGACTCCCGCCATCAACAGCAAGTTCAAAGCCGAGCTGGAGGCCTTCGGGAAGGCCATCGACGCCGAGAACGCCGCGCTGAAACTATCCACCAAGAGTTTGATTACCGATCAAATCGAAGAGGCCGACGCCCTTCGCGACCGGCTCTATCCGGCCTTGGTAAAGCGCGTCGAGACCTTCCTGCTCGAACCCGACAAGGCCGGCCTTGCCAAGCAGTTGGAGCAGGCGTTTAAAGATTATCGCATCCGGGTGAAGGGGCAGCGCGATAAAGAGTCTGGTATGATGGGCAACCTCATTCTCGACATGCGCACCAAGTATGCCGCTGCGGTGAAAACCCTGGGGCTGACCAGTTTGGTCGATCAATTCGCAGCGGCCAACCAGCAAGTAATCGACCTGATGCAGCAACGCACCGAGGAGCAGAAGAATCACGTCAACGGCACCCTCAAAGCTGCCCGTGCCGAGGCTGAAAAAGCCTACCACACCTTTATCGAGAAGCTGAACGCCTATCTCATTGTGGAGGGAGACGCCAAGTATGCCGATTTCGTCTCCTACCTCAATGCCCAGATTCTTCACTACCGCCGCGAGGTGCTTGGCCAAAAGGCCAAAGGCCCGTCGGCCGATACGGGCGACGAAGGCGCCGCCAGCGGAGGCAACTCCGGAGGCGACGAGGAAGAGCCTCCCCAAGGATAGGGGGAGGACACCGGTCGTCAGGATAAGGAAACGCCCCTGCAAACAGCATCGTCTGCAGGGGCGTTTGACACTAAAAATAATGAATCGAAAAACTCTCGTGACCCCGGTGGGACTCAAACCCACGACCTTCAGAACCGGAATCTGACGCTCTATTCACTAAGCTACGGAGCCTTAAGGCGTCGCAAAAGTAACGCAATTGCCCGCATCTTCCTAATTATTTCCCGACTATTTGTACGCCCCCGCCCAACAATGCCTCTTCTCCGACGGCGCACCGAGGCTGATATTTTGGTAGCAAAACAACCAAATCTGCAAGCAAAATGCAAACAAAACAGGCCGGAACAATGACATTTCCAAATAAATCCCCTACATTTGCGAACAAAATAACAGTTTACTAACAACTAATCAACTACCTCCATGAGTTACCTCTTAAAACCCGAAGGCTACCGGCCGCTGCTCGATCTGAAACAGACCGAGCTGGGCATCAAGCAAATCAAAGAGTTCTTCCAACTGAATCTGTCGTCGGAATTGCGGCTTCGCCGCGTCACCGCACCCCTGTTCGTGCTCAAGGGCACGGGCATCAACGACGACTTGAACGGCACCGAACGTGCCGTCACCTTTCCCATCAAGGAGCTGGAGGGTGCCCCGGCCGAAGTGGTGCATTCCCTGGCCAAGTGGAAGCGCCTGACGCTGGCCGACTACGGTATCGAGCCGGGCTACGGCATCTACACCGACATGAACGCCATTCGCGCCGACGAGGAGCTGGGCAACTTCCACTCGCTCTACGTCGACCAGTGGGACTGGGAACGGGTCATCCGCCCCGAAGAGCGCACCGTCGCCTTCCTCAAAGAGATTGTCTCGCGCATCTACGATGCCATGATACGCACCGAATACATGGTCTATGAAATGTTTCCCCAAATCAAGCCGTGCCTGCCCCGCACGCTCCACTTCATCCACTCCGAGGAGCTGCGCCGGCGCTATCCCGACCTCCCGCCCAAGGAGCGGGAACATGCCGCCTGCCGCACCCACGGGGCGCTCTTTGTCATCGGCATCGGCGCCAAGCTCTCCGACGGAAAGAAACACGACGGACGCGCTCCCGACTACGACGACTACACCACGCCCGGACCCGACGGATTGCCGGGCCTGAACGGCGACCTGCTGTTGTGGGACGACGTGCTCGGATGCAGCATTGAACTCTCGTCGATGGGTATCCGCGTCGACCGCCAGGCGCTGCTCCGTCAGCTGGCACTCGAGGGCGAGGAGCGCCGCACGCAGCTCTACTTCCATAAACGCCTCATCGAGGGCAGCCTACCTCTGTCCATTGGCGGGGGCATCGGTCAGTCACGCCTGTGCATGTACTACCTGCGCAAGGCACACATTGGCGAGATTCAGGCCAGCATCTGGCCGGAGGCGATGCGGGAGGAATGCCGGGCGCATTATATTCCGCTGATATAAGAACGAAGTTGGGAATTTCGGATAGCGTATATCCTCTTTACATACACCCCCAAACCCCCTGAAGGGGGCTTAGATACTACTAAGAAGCAGTAGTAACTAAGCCCCCTTCAGGGGGTGTGGGGGTGGGGAGACAGGTTTGCTAAGCCCCCTTCAGGGGGTTTGGGGGTGGGGAAACTTCCGTTACTCACCCTTCCGGAAATCAGCGCCCGAAGGAGCCTGATACACCCGCAAGTCGAATTCGGGGACGATGGCCAGCAGGTGGTCAAACACATCCGACTGCAGGTTTTCGTAGGCCACCCACTCTTTGATAGCCGAGAAGAAATAGAGTTCGACGGGGATACCCTTGTCGGTGGGTTGGAGTTGCCGCACCATGCAGGTCATCTCGTGATTCACGTCGGGGTGATTATTCAAATAGCTGACCAAATAGGCACGGAAGATGCCCAGATTGGTTTGCCGGCGGCCATTGACCGGCACGCTCCCGTCGATGTGATGCTGCTCGTTGTACGCCTCCACCACGCGCTCTTTTTCGTCGACGTAGTTGCTCAGCAGATGAATCTTCCGATACTTGGCCAGCATCTGGGGGGTGCAAAAGTGCACGCTGTTCATGTCGATATTAACCGAGCGTTTCACCCGTCGGCCGCCTCCCTCCTGCATGCCCCGCCAGTTTTGGAACGAATCGCTCATCAGCGAATAGGGCGGAATGGTCACGATGGTGTTGTCCCAGTTCTGCACCTTGACGGTGTTCAGGGAGACCTCAATGACGGTGCCGTCGGCGCCGTATTTGTTCATCACGATCCAGTCACCCACCTGCAGCATCTTGTTGGTAGAGAGTTGGATGCCCGAAACGAATCCCATGATGCTGTCCTTAAAGACCAGCATCAAGATGGCGGCCGAAGCACCCAGGGCGGTGAAGATACCCACCACGCTCTTGTCCAGTAGGATGCTGATACTGGTGATCACGGCCACCGCAATAACAATGAGCTGGATGGTTTGCTGCAATCCTTTGAGCGGATGACTCCGAAACTGCTCCTTGCTTTGCAGCACCGCGTAGATGGCGTCGAGCAGCGCGCAGATAAACTTCACTACCATGATGATGATGAATACCATGCACAGGCGGTGAATGGTTTGGTAGAGCGTGGGGTCTATCTCCACCAGCACCATGGGCAGCAGCACATAGATGACAATGGGCGCCACCATGCGGCTCAGGTGAATGACCACCTTGCGGTCAAAAACAATGTCGTCCCACGAGGCTTTGGTTTTCTGCACAATGCGCCCGACCACGCCCAACAAGATTTTGCGGGAAAGATAGTCGGCCGCATAGGCGATGAGTAACAGGCCGGCGAAGGCTACAATCTGATCTACTACTTCGGCACTCTTCTGGCCGAGACCTAACGATACAAGCTGTTCGTTAATGATTCGTACGATGTTCATATTTATATAGTTTGGTGTATCGAGGTAAGGAACTGCTCCACATCCCGCTTCATCCACCCGTAGAGATAGAGTCCCTGGTAGGTGACCTGCTTACGCAGCGCCAGCGATAGCGGAACGATGCTGTTGTTGTAGGCGGTCAGCTCGTTGCGAAACTGTCTGCCGTGACGTGCCAGCTGTTTGATTTCCTGCTCACGCTCCCGGCGCAGCGCGATGCATACGGGCGTGAGTAGTTTAAGCACCACGCCCTCCATGAGGTGGTGTCCCTGCATGTAGAGATAGGTGACTTCGGGCGTAAGCCCCTGTCGGGTAAGTGCCTCTCCCAGTTCTTCCACCTCTTGGAGGTGTCCGGCGAAGCGCCGGCGCAGTTCGCCCAGCTTGGCACGGACGGCGCGCTCCACCTGGCCGAGTGCGCGCTCGGGATGCCGCAGACTCACGCCCGGCAAGCCCACATACTCGTTGAAGGCGTGCATCGGAAAGGTGTTGGTATCGCCCCGGCGGTAGAACCAGATGTTCCAGAGGAAAAGGGGATAAATCGTTTGGGAGTAGCGACGCAGGAAGGCGGGAAAGTCTATCAACACGCGGTCGTTCAACGTGGCCTGGACACATACTTCGTGCAACCCTTCGGCGTAGCAATGGAAATTCTCAATGGCATAGGCGTAGGTCTGGAAGATGTAGGGATTCCGATTCATCCGACGCGAGGTCGCCGTGGTTTCCTGCAGCAGGAAGTCGTAATCACTGTCGACGCAGGCAATCAGGCTCCGTCCCAGCTCGGCGGTATTCAGGGTGTTGAGCAGTACCATCTTTTTCCCCTTCGAAAGCGAGGTGTTCGAGGGGAGCATCACCTGGAAATAGCAGGACTCATTTTCATACGCTCCCAGTAGGGTGCGCCAGAAGGCCACGTCCTCGTAGCTCTCCACATAGGCCACGATGCGGCGGCGCGCCTGCTTGGGATAAAGCCGGTGTGCCGCCTCCAGATACGAAGAGGTGAGGCTATTGCGCAGCGAGGGCATGGTGGGGCGAGGATATATCACTAACTTCCGTGACGGCGTCGAGCCATCCCTCCATAATCACGGCCGGAGAATGGGTGGAGAGAATGAGCTGTACCTGCGGATTGAGTGCGCGTATCAGGCCGATCAGCTTCTGCTGCCACTCGATGTGCAGCGACGCTTCGGGTTCGTCCATGAAAAGGACGCACGGCACTCCCGCACGCAGCAAGACCGTGAGCAGGATAATGAGCATCTGCTTCTCCCCCGAAGAGAGTTTGGTTAGCGGCAACCGTTCGCCCGCTTGCCGGAAGCATAGCTCCGTGCTGCCGGTCTCGAGCTGCTTGCCCGTGTAGCCGAAAAGGGTGTCGAGCTGCCGGACAAGCAGCTCTTTCGCCCCACCGGGGGGAAGCCCGGCATACCGACTTGATAGCTCTGCCAGGCGCTTATCCTGTTCGCGGGCATAGGCGAAACTGCGCACCAAATCGTACCGCACTAAGCCGGCATCCTCGCGATCGAAGGTCAGATGCACATTTTCGAAGCCGCCGGAGGCCGCACGGTTGCCCGAGAGGGCATCCAGACACCCCACGGCACAGTTGAGGATGGTGGTTTTCCCTATCCCGTTGATGCCCGAAAGGATATTCACGTCGGGACGCAAATCCCAGGCAATGTCGATGCGTTCCCACAGGCCGTCTATCTCGATGCGGCGGATGTAATTCGCAGGTTGGTTCATGGTTGCTATTATAGTAGGAGGGTGTGAATTTGATAGGGCAAAAGTAGTTCATCTTTTCCACAGGAGAGATGCTTGTCGGTCTTGTTAATACCTATTAACACAGCCGTCCGGGTCTATTCGCTTCGCTTTTTGCACAAATCTACCCCTTGGAGAACGGCTTCCGTATCAATAACGAACAAGTTTTGTTCGTCTTGCATGCAAAAAATACAAATAACATAGCATTTTCTTGCAACAACAAAAGATTCTCCATACTTTTGGACGCTATTTTTTTAAGCAGAAAAAGCAGTGATGATAGTTTTGGAAATTATTTTCTGGGTCGGTTTGTGTACGGTGTTCTATACCTATGTGGGGTATGGTGCGCTACTCTATCTGTTGGTCAAACTCAAAGAGTGCTTCCGCAAGCCGGTGCAATACCCGCTGCCGGAGGATGCGGCGCTCCCTCCCGTCACGCTGTTCATTGCTGCTTATAACGAAGAATTGGTGGTCGACGAAAAGATGCGTAACACGTTGGCACTCGACTATCCGGCCGACAAGCTGCGCGTCCTGTGGGTGACCGACGGGAGCAACGACGCCACCAATCAACGGCTGCAGAACTGGCCGCAGGCCACCGTGCTGCATCAACCCGAGCGACAGGGCAAGACCGCGGCACTCAACCGGGGCATGACCTATGTAGAGACTCCGCTGGTAGTATTCACCGACGCCAATACCCACCTCAATAGCCAAGCCATTCGACACATCGTGGCCACGTTTGCCGACCCGCGCGTGGGATGCGTGGCCGGTGAGAAACGTATCGCCGTGCAGGAAAAGGAGAATGCCGCCTCGGGCGGCGAAGGCTTCTACTGGAAATATGAGTCTACCCTGAAGGCATTAGATACCCGTCTGTATTCGGCCGTGGGCGCCGCCGGCGAGCTATTCGCCGTCCGACGGGAGCTGTTCGAGCCGATGCCCGTCGACACGCTCTTGGACGATTTCGTACTCTCGCTGCGCATCGCCATGAAGGGCTTTCTCATTGCCTATTGCGCCCAGGCCTACGCCGTGGAGAGCGGTTCGGCCGACATGCATGAGGAGGAGAAGCGCAAGGTGCGCATCGCTGCGGGCGGACTGCAGTCGGTGTGGCGACTGCGTGCGTTGTTGCTGCGTCCGTTTCGCTACCGGTGGCTCTGGTTTGAATATGTGTCGCATCGGGTGTTGCGCTGGTCGGTGACACCGGTGTTGCTCTTCCTGCTACTGCCTCTGAATGCCGCGCTGCTGGTTCTTTCCGACCGGGAGTGTAGTCGCCTCTATCTGGTATTGCTACTCTTGCAACTCCTCTTTTACGCCGCCGGAATGTACGGCCGTCTTTTGGCCGGAAAAAATATCAAGAACAAGGTTTTGTTCATCCCCTACTACTTCCTCTTTATGAACCTCAATGTTATCAAAGGATTTGCCTACTTGCACAAACGCAAGACCAGCCGCAACGGCGCTTGGGAAAAAGCAAAGAGAGCCAACTAATCGAAAAACGTTATGAAGCAAGAATCAACCGCCCGCCCCCAACCGGTACAGATGGAAATGCTCACCGAAGCGATCAACCAATCTCGTGAACACATCTTTGCCGCCCGCGCCGACGGTTCATTGGTATTCGGCAATCGAAGATTCCGTCAACACTTTGCTATTGAAGAGGAGGCAGAGATCACCGGCCTGAAAATCTACGAAACCAGCTCGTTCTTCGACGAGATGCTGTGGGAAGAACTCACCGGCGCTATCCGCGCCAAAGGAGAATTTCAGAATATGATTATCCAACACCCCTTCCCGTTGTTTCCCGACGTGGAGGCCATCGAGGGCGACCTCTACCGCTGCCTCGACGCCCGGGGGGAGGAGCTGTTCTGGGGCTTCGGCCGCGACATCACCGCCCTGACCCGCCATCAGCGCGAGCTGGAGAAGATGAACGAAGCGCTGAAGAAAGCCAAGGAGAAGGCCGAGAACTCCGACCACAACAAGTCGGCTTTCTTAGCCAACATGAGCCACGAGATACGCACCCCGCTCAATGCTATCGTGGGTTTCTCACGCATCATTTCGGAGAGCGACGACGCTGGCGACCGCAAGAACTACTATAACATGGTGGCCTCCAACAGTGAGCGGCTGCTGCAGCTCATCAACGAGATACTGGATTTGTCCAAGATGGAATCGGGACACCTTCAGTTTACCATTGCGCCCGTGTTACTGCACCAGCTATGCAAGGAGGTGTACGATGCACACGTATTCCGGTGTCCCGAAGAGGTTCAGCTCATCTTCGAGCCTTCGGACGAACATATCCGCATCTCCACCGACAAAAACCGAATCATCCAGGTGCTCTCCAACCTCATCGGCAATGCGTTCAAATTCACCACGCAGGGGAGTATCCGCTACGGCTACGAGCGAAAGGGAACGATGATTGTCTTTCACGTTACCGACACGGGTTCGGGCATCGCTCCCGACAAAATCGAAACGGTCTTTGAACGGTTCATCAAGGGGAACACCAGCGTGCAGGGCACCGGCCTGGGTTTGTCCATCTGCAAAACCATTGTGGAGCGTCTGGGCGGAACTATCACGGTGACCTCCGATCCGGGCAAGTCGACCACCTTTACTTTCACGCTGCCCAACAAGCTCGAGGAAGATGGCGGCGACCTGTTCGACACCCCGCCCCTTCCTCCCGAACCCAAACAGAGTACGGAACCGTCCCCGGCCGAACTGCCGTCCGTCGAAAAGAAGACGGTACTCGTTGCCGAAGACACCGATTTCAACTACATCTTGGTCAACGCCATTCTGGGAAAGATCTACACGCTGGTTCATGCCAAAGACGGCATGGAGGCGGTGCGTCTGTTTGAAGAGACGAACCCCGATCTGATTCTCATGGATATGAAGATGCCCAATATGGGCGGCTTGGATGCCACCCGCATCATCCGTCAACTCTCGTCCGAGGTGCCTATCATTGCCTTCACCGCCTTTGCATTCGATCACGACAAGCAGGCTGCCCTGGAGGCGGGTTGCAACGACTTCTTAACCAAGCCGTTCACGCAAGAGGCGCTCAAGGAGATGATTGTCACCTGGCTGAACAAAGCCAATTCCTCCGAATAGTTTCCGTTCGGCGCACCGACCTCCCTGTATCGGGTCGGAATCAGGTCGTCCCGACCCCCGTCCTTTAAGTCCCGTTAAGGGGTGAACGGATCCCGACCCCCGTCCTTTAACACGCCGAAAGGTTTGACGCAGTCCCGACCCCCGTCCTTTAAGATCCGTTAAGGGGCGGCCGTATCCCGTACCCCGTCTTTTAACACGCCGAAAGGTTTGACGCTGTCCCGACCCCCGTCCTTTAAGACCCCTTAAGGGGAGACTGCATCCCGTACCACGGGACGAAGTGTCTCTCCGCTCCCTGAAACAATTCGGTGCGCCGAACAGTGTCTTTCAGTTGTCCCTGACACCGTTCGGCGCACCGAATCTCTAAAACGGGTGCGGCTACACCGCGCCGGTTACGCCACCTTCTCTAACCGCTTCATGATGGAGAAGATAAAAATGGCGGCCAGCAAGCAGAGGATAATCAGCACGCCCCACACAATCCAGAGCGGAATGCCCGCCCACAGGTAACCGATGATGGCCACCATGTAGTTGCCAACGGCGGTGGCGGCAAACCAGCCGCCCATCATCATGCCTTTATACTTGGGGGGAGCCACCTTTGAGACGAACGAAATGCCCATCGGCGAGAGTAACAACTCGGCAAAGGTCAACACCAAGTAGGTCGAAATGAGCCAATTGGGCGATACGAGCATGTCTGAACTGATGCCCGCTTGCGACACCTCGTTGGGGGTGGGAAGTCCCATCGACCCAACGGCCATCAACAAGAATCCCACAGCGGCGATGATCATTCCCAAGCCAATCTTACGCGGAGCCGAAGGTTCTTTCTTGCGCTTGGCCAGGGCGGCAAAGACGGCCAGCGAAACCGGCGTAAGCGCCACCACAAAGAAGGGGTTGAACTGCTGGAAGATTTGCGGCAGGATGTCGATGGTGGCATCCATCGACGAGTAGGCCCACGCCAGCACGCCCAGCGAAGCGGCTACCACCAGTCCGGAAATGACCTTGCCTTGCAGATGTTTGGATTGGAAGAGGCTGAAGGCGCCGTAGACGGCCAGGATAATCAGTGCCAGATTCCACACGCTGAAGCCGATGCGGTCCAGTCCTACCACGGAGGTGGCGGTGTAGTCACGGGCGAAGAAGGTGAGCGTCAAGCCGTTTTGATGGAAAGCCATCCAGAAGAAAATCACCACGGCGAACACCAGACACAGCGCTACGATGCGCTCTTTGGTTTGCGAGGGGGTCAGCTCGGGTTCAGTGGTGCCCGTAGTGGCCTTGGCCTGCTTGGAGTTGGTGTCGGCATGTTTGAACATGGGACGGCAGCAGACATAAATCAACATCGAGACGATCAGGGAGATGCAGGCTACGCCAAAGCCGTAGTTGTAGGCCTCGGAAAGCTTGGCGATGTAGGTGTTGCAGAACACGGCGGTGTCGCCCACAAATCCTTGCGCCGCCTGCAGGGTGGCCAGGGTGGCGCTACCGGCTTCGCTGATGGTGCCGTCTAAGAACTGGTGCGCCAGGGCGGGTATCTTGGCGTTGTAGGTCAAGCCGGCACCGCCCATAATCCAGTTGGTAACGGCCGTGGCCGCCGTGGGGGCAAACAGGGCGCCAATGTTGATGGCCATGTAGAAAAGACTGAAGGCATGGTCGCGTTTGGGACGGTAGGCGGGCACATCGTAGAGGTTGCCGACCATCACTTGCAGATTGCCTTTAAACAAGCCGGTGCCGCAGGCTATCAGGAAGAGCGCCCCGAACATCATGACCTGGCTGGTCATGTTCACGGCCGTGGGAACAGAGAGTAACAGATAACCGGCAAACATCACGACGATACCGGTGGTGACCATCTTGCCGAAACCAAACTTGTCGGCCAACACGCCGCCTACCAGCGGCATAAAATAAACGCCGGCCAGGAAAATACCGTAAATGGTAGATGCCTGGTCGGCTGTGTAACCAAACTTTGCCTGCACAAACAGGGTGAAGATGGCAAGCATGGTGTAATAACCGAAGCGTTCGCCTGTATTGGCCAACGCCAATGCGTATAATCCCTTGGGATGTCCTTCAAACATGGTAATAATGATATTAAGTTAATAAAATGATATGTGATAATAAGTTTTTTCCGTTCAGAATGAGAGCGTTGGGGTTCGCAGTGCAATTTGCTGTGCAAATATATACTTTATTACTGAAATAGACCGTGTGCTACGGCTTCATTTTCAGCTCTTCGCGTAAGAATTGGGGGGTATATCCCTTCGTGCTTAGCGCCACCTCTTCGGGAGTGCCCGTGCTGAGCACGGTGCCGCCTGCCTTGCCTCCGTCGGGTCCCATGTCGATGAGGTAATCGGCCAGCTTAATCACGTCGAGGTTGTGCTCGATGACGATCACGGTGTTTCCCTTGTCTACCAATTTGTTCAGGACAGCCATCAGCACGCGGATGTCTTCGAAATGAAGGCCCGTGGTGGGTTCGTCCAAAATATAGACGGTCTTGCCCGTGTCGCGCTTGGATAGTTCGGTGGCCAGCTTCACGCGTTGGCTCTCCCCGCCCGAAAGCGTAGTGGAAGATTGCCCCAGCTTGATGTAACCCAGGCCGACGTCTTGAATCACTTTGATTTTATGCAGTATCTGCGGCACATGCTCGAAAAACTCCACGGCCATGTTGATGGTCATGTCCAGCACGTCGGCAATCGACTTACCACGAAAGCGTACTTCCAACGTTTCGCGGTTGTAGCGTTTGCCGTGACACACTTCGCAGGGCACATACACGTCGGGCAGGAAGTTCATTTCGATGGTGCGGTAGCCGTTGCCCTGACACGTCTCACACCGCCCTCCTTTCACGTTGAAAGAGAAGCGTCCGGGTTTGTAGCCGCGCATCTTCGCCTCGGGAAGCTCCACAAAGAGGTTGCGAATGTCACTAAACACGCCCGTGTAGGTGGCCGGATTGGAACGGGGTGTCCGGCCAATGGGCGACTGGTCTACGTTCACCACCTTATCTATATAGGGCAACCCTTCGATGTAGTCGTAGGGCAGCGGGTCTTGCAACGAGTGGTAGAACTTCTGCGAGAGGATGGGCTGCAAGGTTTCGTTGACCAAGGTAGACTTTCCGCTACCCGAGACGCCGGTGACGCAAATGAGGCACCCCAACGGAAAGGCTACATCTACGTTTTTCAGGTTGTTTCCGCGAGCGCCGCGCAGTATCAGTTGCTTGCCGTTGCCCGTTCGACGTACCGAAGGAGTTTCGATGAAGCGTTCGCCATTGAGGTATTGCGAGGTGAGCGTGTGTGTGGCCAGCATCTCTTGCGGGGTGCCGGCAAAAACTACTTCACCGCCCAAGCGACCGGCTTTGGGTCCCATATCGATGATGTAATCGGCCTCCAGCATCATCTCTTTGTCGTGCTCTACCACAATCACCGAGTTGCCGATGTCGCGTAGCTCCTTGAGTGAATGGATCAGGCGGCAATTGTCCCGTTGATGCAATCCGATGCTGGGTTCGTCCAGAATATAGAGCACGTTCACCAATTGTGACCCTATCTGCGTGGCCAGCCGGATACGCTGACTCTCTCCGCCCGAAAGTGAAGCCGAAGCACGGTCGAGCGAGAGGTAATCCAGCCCCACATCGAGCAGGAACTTCAGGCGCGTGCGTATCTCCTTCATGATTTCCGTGGCAATTTGCCGTTGCTTGTGCTCGAGATGCACATCGAGCCGATCGAGCCAGTCGTACAAATCGGAGATGTCCATGCACGAGAGTTCGTAGATATTTTTGTCGTAGAGCCGGTAGTGCAGTGCCTCTTTATTCAAGCGCGCCCCATTGCACTCGGGACATACGGTGGTTTTGGCAAACTGTTCTGCCCACTTCTGCGCCGTAGCCGAAGCTTCGCGCTCTTGCAACAACTGGATGTACTTGACGACACCCTCGTAGGTGACGTAGTAGTCGGACGAGGTGCCGATAAACTGGCTTCTAATGCGCAACCGTTCGCCCGATCCGTGGAGGATCTCGTCGATGGCCTCGTCGGGCAACTCTTTCACCGGCGTGTGCAAGGTGGCATCGTAGCGCTCCAGCAAGGCGGCTATTTGCCAGAATATCATCGATTGTTTAGACTTACCCAACGGAATCACCGCCCCTTCGGCAATGGAAAGGGAGCGATCGGGAATCACTTTATCGAGGTCTATCTGACTAATCACCCCCAACCCTTTGCAGCGCGGACAAGCACCCTGCGGCGAGTTAAACGAGAAGTTGTGGGGAGCCGGTTCCTGGTAAGAGAGGCCTGTTACCGGACACATTAGACGGCGACTGTAGTGGCGCACCTCTTTGGTGTCGGTATCGTATATCATAATCAGTCCGTCGCCTTGTTGCATGGCGGTGGCTACACTTTTCTTCAGGCGGGTGTTGTCTTTGTCGCTGACAATGAGCTTGTCGATAACCACTTCGATGTCGTGATTCTTGTAGCGGTCGAGCTTCATGCCGGGTAACGCTTCTTTGATTTCGCCGTCGATGCGCACATGCAGATAACCCTTCTTGCGCACATTCTCGAAGAGTTCTTTGTAGTGTCCTTTGCGGGCACGCACCAGCGGGGAGAGGATGTAGATGCGCCGCCCGTTGTAGGCGGTGAGGATGAGATCGAGTATTTGCTCTTCGGTGTACTTGATCATGCGTTCTCCCGAGAGGTAGGAGTAGGCGATGCCGGCACGCGCATAGAGCAAACGCAGAAAGTCGTACACTTCGGTGGTAGTGCCCACGGTGGAGCGCGGATTCTTGTTGGTGGTCTTCTGCTCGATGGAGATGACCGGACTCAGTCCGGTTATCTTGTCCACATCGGGGCGTTCGAGATTACCCAAGAAGTTGCGTGCATAGGCCGAAAAGGTTTCGATGTAGCGACGCTGTCCTTCGGCAAAAATGGTGTCGAAGGCCAACGATGATTTACCGCTCCCGCTCAATCCGGTAATCACGGTCAGGCTATTGCGTGGAAGGTCGACGTCTATGTTCTTGAGATTGTGCACACGGGCACCATAGACGTTGATATATTCTGTTTCTTCGTTCATAAGCTAATGATGGATGCTGCTTACCTTAGTATATTAATGTCGCTGCGTATAGTGTAGCGCACGCCGTCGGCCCCTTCGGCATTGATGAGCAGATAGTAAACTCCTTCGGCCACAGGCTTTCCCCCGCGCGTGTTTCCGTCCCATCCGTCGTCGATGTTTGCCAGATTCCAGCGATAAATCTCCTGCCCCCACCGATTAAACACCACAGCCTGGAAACGCACCAGCGAACGATGCGTAACGCGAAAGACATCGTTCACCCCGTCGCCGTTGGGCGAGAAGGCGTTGGGTACTTTCAGTTCCGACTGGGCAATGCGGATGAGAAAAGCGTCGGTCTGCGAAGTCTCTTCGGTGGCGGTATCGGTAACGGTGAGCCGCACATAGAAAGTGCCTGTCTGCGTGAAACTGTAAATGGTTTCGGCCTCGAAGCGGGTAAGGAAGATGTCGCTAAAGGCGGCATCCCGTGCAAACGTCCACTCAAATCGCAACGTAGAGGTGTCTATCGAAACGTCGTCCGATTCCTGCCAGCGGAAGCGAAACTCCAACGGCGCATTGCCCGTATACATTTCGCCCGGGTAGATAACAACCGCATCTTCGGGTGTTGAACCATTTTCCGAAAGTAGTACTGCTACAGGTGCAAGCGGCGGCATGGAGACAACCGTCGTTACAAGAAAACTAAGATATACAAGAAGTATGGAGCACATAATTAGCCACAAAAGTAAACGTTCCTCTCGAATAATGCTTACCTTTGCGGCTACTTTGGCAAAATTTAATTGATTTGAGCAACAACCAATGAAAATCATACAACACATTAGCTGTTTATTATTCATTACTTGTGCATGCTGCTGCTTCCACGCTGCTGCCCAAGAAAATGAAACTTATTTTCTGCATACCATCGAAAAAGGGCAAAGCCTCTATTCCATCTCCAGCATGTATGGAGTGAGTCAGGCCGACATCGTCAAACTCAATCCGGGAAGTAACGAGAAAATCTATGTGGGACGCACTCTGCGCATTCCACGCATCCTCACGAATGCCGTAAAAGAAACTTTTCACACGATTGAAAAAGGCGAAACACTCTATCGACTCACCGTCAAATACGGCGTATCCGCCAAACTGATCTGCGAAGCCAACCCCGGACTGAGTGCCGACAACTTCCGCATCGGAGAAGTGATACGCATTCCCTCGGAAAAAGAGCAAATCTTGTCGGGCGAGCCGGTACCTGCCGAGTCGTCGACCGCCGCCACCACCCTGCCGGCTTCGGTGGAATCGCGTTGCCGCAGTATGCACAAGGTGAAACGCAAAGAAACAGTCTATAGCATCAGTCGGAAGTATGCCATCAGCGAAGCCGAACTGATTGCCGCCAATCCCGAGCTGAAAGGCGAGGATAAAATAAAGAAAGGCACCCTACTGTGCATCCCCTATCCCGCTCAGGAAACAACGGATACGGACAAAAGCAAACTTCCACCCACCGACAGCGAACTTTTCGACGCCAACAAAACGCCGTGGAAACGCATCAGCACCGTGCGCGCCGCCATCATTCTCCCTTTCCTCGAGGGAGGAGAGCAAAACAAGACCACGCTTCGCACGGTGGAATATTACGAAGGATTTCTCATGGCCGTCGACAGCCTGAAACGCAAAGGAGTCTCCATCGATCTCTACACCTACAACTCGGGCAACGACAAGAACACGCTCAACGCCATCTTGGCCAAGCCTGAAATGACCCGGATGGACGTAATCTTCGGCCCGCTGCATCCCGTACAGATAAAACCCCTGGCAGACTTCGCCGATAGGCACAATATCCGGTTAGTGATCCCCTTTACCTCGAAAGACAACACGGTGTTTCAGAATCCATCCATCTATCAGGTGAATACACCGCAATCTTATCTCTATTCGGAGGTGTACAACCATTTTGTGCGACAGTTTCCCGCCGCTCACGTCATCTTCGTGGAGGCAACCAATGACACCCAAGAAAAAGCCGACTTCATCAAAGGACTGAAAGATGAATTGTACAACCACGGCATCCCTTCGGCAACGATTCCGGAGAGCGCCACTGCCGATGAGCTGAAAACCCTGCTGCGAGCCGATCGCCAGAACATTTTCCTGCCTACCTCCGGAAGCAACATCACGCTGATCAAGATTTTGCCGCAACTCACCCTGTTGGTGCGCAGCAATCCCGAGGCAGCCGTGCACCTGTTCGGCTACCCCGAATGGCAGACCTACACCAAAGACCACCTCGAGGCCTTCTTCGAACTCGATACCTACTTCTACTCGTCGTTCTACACCAACAACCTGTTGCCGGCCTCCATCCGCTTCATACACAACTACCGCAAATGGTACGGTAAAGAGATGGACGACAGCTATCCGCGCTTCGGCATGCTCGGTTTCGACACCGGCTTTTTCTTTCTGAACGGATTGTGGCGCTATGGTTCGAACTTTGAACAGAAGATGCAGGAAATGAGCCTCATTCCCATTCAAACCGGCTTTAAGTTTGAGCGCGTCAACAACTTTGGCGGCTTCATCAACCGCAAGGTGTTCTTCGTGCACTTCACCCGCAATTACGAACTGCTAAAGCTCGACTATGATTAAGAAGCGGTATCGTATGTATGGCCTCACCGGGGGAATTCTATTGCTGCTGTTGCTCTTCCCCACGCAATCGTTGCAAGCACAGGTGGGCGAATACCGCAACGTCTTCTCGGTGGGCGTGGGCGGAGGCGTCAATTTGAACAGCGTGAGCTTCTCCCCCACCGTTAGGCAGAAGAATCTGATGGGAATGACGGCCGGTTTGGCCGCCCGTTACATCTCGGAGAAATATTTCGCCCTCCTCTGCGGCGCACAACTCGAAATCAACTTCTCGCAACACGGGTGGAGCGAGTTTTACGAAGACTTTCCCCACCTAAGCTACACCCGCACCACGAATTATGTGGAAATTCCCTTCCTCGCCCACATCGGGATGGGCAACGAACGGGGCCTGCAGTTCTTCCTGCACGCCGGTCCGCAAGTAGGCTTCTTCCTGAACGACAGCTACACGATGAGCGACAACTGGGACACCGTCAGTGGTGCCGTCACCGAGCAACACGACCAAGCCGTCGAGAACAAATTCGACTACGGCATCGTAGCCGGCCTGGGTGTGGAGTTGCATACCAACATCGGGAACTTTCTGCTGGAGGGACGCTACTACTATGGACTCTCCGATTTCTATCACAGCACGAAGAAAGACTACTTTGCCCGTTCGGCCAACACCGCCATCACGGTGAAGGCAACCTACTTGTTCAATCTTAAGAAATAGCCGGAAGCTACCTTATGAAAAGAAAGAAAACCCAAGAAAAAACCCCCTCTCTTTTGCCCTCGATTCACTATCCCGAAGAACTGCGCCGGTTAAACGTAGACCAGTTGCCCCAAGTATGCGCCGAGCTACGGGAAGATATCATCCAGGAAGTTTCCCGCAACCCCGGGCACCTGGCCGCCAGCCTGGGAACGGTGGAACTTACCGTTGCGCTGCACTACGTCTTCAACACGCCCTACGACCGCATTGTCTGGGACGTAGGACATCAGGCCTACGGCCATAAGATTCTCACCGGCCGAGGCGAATCCTTCGCTACCAATCGCAAATTTCGGGGCATCCGCCCCTTCCCCTCCCCTTTCGAGAGCGAATATGACACCTTCACCTGCGGACACGCCTCCAACTCCATCTCCGCCGCCCTTGGCATGGCAGTAGCCGCGGCTGAAAAAGGAGAAAAAGAGCGGCACGTGGTGGCGGTTATCGGGGACGGAAGCATGAGCGGCGGTCTCGCCTTCGAGGGATTGAATAACACCTCCTCCACGCCCAACAACCTCCTGATCGTGCTCAATGACAACGACATGAGTATCGACCGCAGCGTCGGAGGCATGAAACAATACCTCTTCAACCTGACCACCTCCAACCGCTACAACCGACTACGCTTCTGCCTTTCGAAGCTACTCTTCAAGATAGGCCTTCTCAACGAAGACCGCCGCAAAGCCCTCATCCGCTTTGCCAATAGTTTGAAGTCTATTCTGGCACAGCAACAGAACGTCTTCGAAGGAATGAACATCCGCTACTTCGGCCCCATCGACGGACACGATGTCAAGAAGGTGACCCGCATCCTGGGCGACATCAAAAACATGCAAGGACCCAAAATCCTTCACCTGCACACCATCAAAGGCAAAGGATTCGAGCCGGCCGAAAAGAACCCCGAGATATGGCACGCTCCGGGCAAGTTCAATCCCCAAACCGGCGAGCGCATCCAGCATGACCAGACCCATCTTCCCCCTCTTTTCCAGGAGGTATTCGGTGAAACACTCGTCGAGTTGGCGCGCGCCAACCCCCGCATCGTGGGCATCACGCCCGCCATGCCCACGGGCTGCTCGATGAACCTGCTGATGGAGGCCATGCCCGACAGGGCGTTCGATGTAGGCATCGCCGAAGGGCACGCCGCCACCTTTTCGGGCGGATTGGCCAAGGAGGGGATGCAACCCTTCTGCAATATCTACTCCTCGTTTATGCAGCGGGCATACGACAATGTGATTCACGACATCGCCATGCTCAATCTGCCCGTTGTCTTGTGTCTGGACCGCGCCGGACTGGTCGGAGAAGACGGACCCACGCATCACGGCGTGTTCGATTTGGCCTTTTTGCGTCCCGTGCCGCATCTTACCATCGCCTCTCCCCTGGATGAGGAGGAACTCCGGCGATTGATGTACACCGCACAGCTGCCCGACCAAGGCACTTTCGTGATCCGCTACCCGCGCGGGCGTGGCCACACGGTGGGTGATTGGCACTGCCCGCTCCAAGCGCTTCCCGTAGGCAAAGGGCGCCGGCTGAAAGCCGGAAGCGACCTGGCCGTGATTACACTCGGCCCCATCGGCTACCGCGCCCGGCGTGCCATCAGCCGCGCCGAGGAGACAACCGGCCTCCACATCGCCCACTACGACCTGCGCTTCCTCAAGCCGCTCGATGAGGAGATGCTGCACGAAATCGGGCGCTCGTTTGCGCGCGTAGTGACCGTGGAAGACGGCGTCATTCAAGGAGGAATGGGCAGCGCCGTGCTGGAATTTATGGCCTACCACGGCTACACCCCCACCCTCCGTCGCATCGGCGTGCCCGACAAGTTCATCGAGCACGGCACCATCGACCAACTCTACCATTTGTGCGGAATGGACGAAGAAGGAATCTATGCACAGCTCACCGCTTATCACCCTGCTGGGGCCGACAGCCTCGGGTAAGACACGGCTTGCCGTCGCCTTGGCGCAACGATTAGACGCAGAGATTATCAGCGCCGATTCCCGCCAAGTCTACCGTGGCATGGACCTGGGCACGGGCAAAGACCTGGCCGACTACACCGTGGGCGGACAATCCATACCCGTTCACTTAGTCGACATCCTGCCGGCCGGCTCCAAGTACAACCTGTTTGCCTACCAACGCGACTTCCTGGCCGCCTATGAGGAGATTCGCCGCCGCGGCAAGCAGCCGATACTCTGCGGGGGGAGCGGATTGTACCTCGAGGCCGTACTGAGCGGCTACCGCCTGCTGCCGGTGCCGGAAAACGCCGAGCTGCGCGAACGTCTGAAGGGACAATCGCTCGAGGCGCTCACCCGGCTGCTCAGCGGCTACAAGGTGCTGCACAACCACACCGATACCGACACGCCGCAACGCGCCATCCGCGCCATTGAAATCGAAGAATATTATCGTCAGCTGCCTGCCGGACAGGAGCGCCCGTTTCCGGCCATCGACAGCTTGGTCTTCGGCCTGGAGTGCGAACGTGAACAACGGCGCCGGCTCATCAGCGAGCGGCTACGCCAGCGTCTGGACGAAGGAATGGTCGACGAGGTACGCCGCCTGCTGGACGAGGGCATCTCCCCCGACGACCTCCTCTACTACGGATTGGAATATAAATACCTCACGCTCTACCTGCTCGGCCGCCTCTCTTACGAAGAGATGTTCGCCCGGCTCGAAACCGCCATCCACCGCTTTGCCAAGCGGCAAATGACCTGGTTCCGCGGCATGGAACGACGCGGCGTAGCGATCCACTGGATAGACGCCGCCCTCGGCGAACCGGAAAAAATCGCACAGATAGAAGCATTCCTCGGGAAGAATTGATACCTTTGCTCACGGTAAGCGCAAATCTTCATTATTCATTCTCAATAACATGGCCACGTCATCCGATAAGTGGGGAGTGATCTACAACCCCAAAGCCGGCACCCGCAAGGTGCAGAAAAGATGGAAAGAAATCAAAGCCTACATGGAACATCGCGGCGTCGACTACGACTATGTGCAGTCCGAGGGCTTCGGTTCGGTGGAACGTTTGGCCGGTATCCTGGCCAACAACGGCTATCGCACCATCGTAGTGGTGGGAGGCGACGGCGCACTCAACGACGCCATCAACGGCATCATGCTTTCTGAGGCCGGGCAAAAAGAGTCGATCGCCATCGGGTTGATTCCCAACGGCATCGGCAACGATTTCGCCAAATATTGGGGCATTAGCACCGAATACCGCGAAGCGGTGGAGTGCATCATCGGCGGCAGGCGTCGCCGCATCGACGTGGGCACCTGCAACTACTACGAAGCGGGCGCCCACCACACCCGTTACTTCCTCAATGCCATGAATATCGGCCTGGGCGCCCGTGTGGTGGAGATCACCGACCGCTGTAAGCGCTTTTGGGGAGTCAAGCCGCTGTCGTATTTCATGGCGTTGCTCTCGGTTATCTTCCAGCGCAAACTCTATCGCACCCATTTGAACATCAACGGCGAACATATCCGCGGACGCATCATGACCCTGTGCATCGGCAATGCCTCGGGCTACGGACAAACCCCCAGTGCGGTGCCCTACAACGGCTGGCTCGACGTATCGGTGATTCATCGTCCCGAATTGTGGCAACTGTGGTCGGGATTGTGGATGCTGACCACCGGACGCATCCTCAATCACAAGATGGTGAGTCCCTACCGCACCAAAAACATCAAGGTGTTGCGCGCCCAAAACGCCTCGGTCGACCTCGACGGCCGGCTGCTCGACCGCCACTTCCCCCTCTACATCGGCGTCATGCACGAGGCGGTCACGCTTATCATTCCCGAATAAAAAAGAGCGGGGCTGTATCCCGAAGATACAGCCCCGCCGTGTGAGTTGAGTTGATGCGAGTGGAACCCTGACGTACCGCTATCCTTGCGGTACGTCGTCGTCGCCGTCGTCACCACCGTTGCCGGCGTCGCCGCCCGGCTCGGTGTTGCCGCTGGCATGCTGGCCGAGCAGTTCACGCTTGGCGTGCGTGATTTCGGCATTCAGCAGTATCGCCAGCGAGCGGTAGCGCTCTTCGCCCTCCACTACCATGAGCGAATTAAGCATCTGGATGACGGCTTTATAAGCGTTGTCGGTTTGGCGACGCGCTGCCGCCAAGGCGCCCACCACGCGGCCGGCCTGTTGTTGCAGTCGGCTGGCGGTAAGGCTTTTAAGTTCTTCATTGGCACTCGAAAGTGCCTTTACGTAGTCGCCCAATGCAAGCAATTTCACCTGTGAGGCGAACTTGGTTTGCAAGTCGTTAATCAGATTTTCCATCATTCCCGTCTCGGTGTCGATCTGCAGACCGGTACGGATGGCATATTCCTTGAACACCTGCAGCAATTCCAGGGCTGCGGTAACCCGTTCGGCGAGCGGATTGTGCGAGTGGGCACGTATCATTTCGTGCAAGCCCACATACAATGCATCGCGCTTCTTATCGGCAGCATGGATGCTGTCGGTAATCATACTCTTCTGAAAAGTTTTCAGGTAGGAGCCTTCGGCTGCGAACTTCTCCTTTAGCTGGGAAAGCAGCGGAGGCACTTTAGGGGAAACGGACTGGTTGTCGGAGAGATGTCCGATCTGCTTCTCTACAAAATTGTAGTGACCGCCGTTATTCATTTTGGTTATTCCTATATCTTCTATTTGCATAAAACAATAGATTTAAAAGGGTTGGTAAAAAAGTGAAAGAATCTCATTAGTGATGACAAACTCTTGCATCAACTCGGGCGCAAAGATACAACGCCATGCGGAAACCTGCAATATGAAGAGGGAAGAATTTCTGTCGGCGGGCGCCGATGGCATGAACTGTTAAGACGCAAAGCTCTCGGCGGGCGCCGATGGCATCAATTGTTAAGAAGCAAAGCTCTCGGCGGGAGAAGATCGCATGAATTGTTAAGAAACAGAGCAATCGGCGGGCGAAGATCGCATCAATTGTTAAGAAACAGAGCAATCGGCGGGAGAAGATGGCGTGAACTGTTAAGCATCAAGACAATCGGCGGGCGCCGAGAGCATGCCGTCTTAACAATTGAGGCTGTCGGCGGGCGCCGACAGCCTCGATGCTTTATGTTTCACGCTTCATGCTTAATTCCCCGGCATCGCCTCGTACACCGTCTGCCGGATGCGTCGGAGAATCTTCTCGTCGCGCAGCTTCGTGTTCCACGCCTGGGGGCACAAGGCATTGCTCAGGAAGACAAAGAGGAGCTGGTGCTGCGAATCGGCCCATACGGCCGTGCCTGTGGGGCTGACGGCGCCGAACGCCTCCTTGGGGGCTGAGGCAATGCGGCGATGGAGCGGCAGCACCGTTTGGGTGAAGAGGCGGCAGGTGGCCTCGCTGAGGTAACGCCGTCCGCCAAACTCGCCCCCGGAGAGCAACAAGCCGTACAACGCCGCCACTTCGCGTGCCGTCGAGAACAAACCGGCGTGCCCGGCAATGCCGCCCATCATGGCGGCCGAGGGGTCGTGCACATAGCCGTGCAGGTCTTGCCGCCGCAAAAAGTCGTTCGACGAAGTGGGCATGATTTCGGACAGGGCGTGGGTGCGCAACGGCAGATAGGCCGTGCGGGTCAGTCCCATGGGGGTGTAGAAGGTGTGCGATAGGTAGCTCTCGAGCGACGTGCCGGTGATGCCCTCGACCACTTGCTGGAGAAGGATGAAATTCAGGTCGCTGTAGATGTAGCGCGGCGTCTGGTCGCGCTCACTGCGCTCTATTTGCCGGAGGATGTTCTCCCGGAAGCTCTTGCTCAGCCACATGTCGGCGGCCACGTGCAACGTGTGGGTAGGCGTCTGGCTTTTCGAGATCAGATTCTTCTTGAAGGTGAAGTCGGAGCTGAAATAGCTGCTGGCCGTCACCTGCGTTTGGTGCCACTGGTCTTTCCATCCCTGCGCATAGGGGCCGTGGACGGAGTTGGCGTTGATGGCCTCGAGGTAGAAGCGCAGGTGGGGCTGCAAACCCGACTCGTGGTAGAGCAACTGACGGATGGTAAGCTCTTTGAGGGTGCTTTTTCGCAGCGAAGGCACGTGGGCGGAGAGCCTATCGGTCAGCTCGAGGCGCCCCTCGTCCAAGAGTTTCATCACGGCCAGGAGCGTGCCGGTCGAAGCCGAGAGCGTGCCCAAATCGAACAGGTCGGTGGCGCGCACCGCCGAGGTGTCGGCGTAGGAATGGGTGCCGAAGTTCTCCTCATAGACCGTGCGGCCGTTCTTGATTACCAGCAATTGGCAGCCCGGATAGGCCATGCTGTCGATACCCAGCCGGGCGATGTCGTCGAGTGCCTGCAGGTCGATGGAACGGATGCCCACATCTTCCGCCAGAGATTCCTTGGCCGGGGTGGTTACCTCCAGGTCGATGCCCTGGCCTGCGCCGTAGAGCGTTCCGATGCTCATGCTCAGGCGCCCGTGCGCCGGAGCCTTGCCAAAGAGCACGTGGGCGGCGCGCCGTTGCACCACGGGGTTGCCGGCATGTCCGAGCACCACGGCACCGGCTTGCCGCAACGCTCCTTCAAGCAGTTGCGCGGCGCGGTAGGAGTTCAGGAAGAGATAGACGAGCGGTGCCGACGGGCGAAGGGAGGAGAGGAAGTCGAAATACTCCGTCATCTCGCTACTATTGCCCGAAGTAACCACTATGATGCGCGAGTAGCGCGCCAACTGTGCGGCGATGGCTTGCCGCCCGGCCTCGTCCGTCTCCTTGGTCAGCAGGAGGCGCTCCACCGGAACGGGTGAGAGCGATTGGAGTTCCTCAACGAAGAGCGAGTCGCTGCCCGCCCCCACGCTCAGGATACCGATGGGACGTCCGGCGGGAGGCGCCAGCGGCAACACGCCGAAGCGGTTGCCCAGCACCGTGATGGCTTCGGCATGCAGCTTGGCGGCCAGCTCTTCAGCCTCCGGCGTGCAGATGCGGGCATGCAATCCCTCGAGGGTGAGCTTCGGCCGGGGATGACGCAATCCCAACAGGTATTTATAGGTAAGAATCTTGCGGCACTTGGCATCCACCACCGTCAGGGGAAGCGTTCCGCTGCGCACCGCCGCGGTCAACTCGCGCATGCCCCGTTCCAGATTGCGCTGCGCCAGCAGCATATCGTTTCCGGCCATATAGGCCTTGAGCGTCACCTGCGGAACGGTCGAAACGCCGCGCATTTCCAGCGCATCGGTGAAGACAAGTCCGCGAAAGCCCATCTCTTCTTGGAGCAAACCGGTGACGATGCGCCGCGACACCGACGAGGGGAGCGAAGCGTCCGGCTCAAGCACGGGCACGCGCAGGTGTCCGACCATCATGCCTCCCAGGCCGGCGCCAATGGCCCGGCGGAAGGGGTACAGCTCGATGGCCTCAAGCCGCGCACGGTCGAACTTGAGCGTGGGAAGCGCCTTGTGCGAGTCTACGTCGGTGTCGCCATGCCCGGGGAAGTGTTTGCTCACCGAGAGTACGCCGCCGCTCTCCAACCCTTGGGCGTAGGCAATGACCCGACGGGCTACGCCCTCGGGCTGCTCGCCGAAGGAGCGGGTATTGATGACCGGATTGAGCGGATTGGTGTTCACGTCGGCATCCGGGGCGAAGTTGACCTGCACGCCGAGCAGGCGAAACTCGCGCGCCATCTCGCGGCCGTAGTCGTATAGCCGGCTGACATCGCCAATGCAGCCCAAGGCGGCCGCCCGCGGGAAGTCGGGAACCGAATCGAGGCGCATCGAGAGGCCCCACTCGCCGTCGAAGGTGACCAGCAACGGCACTTTGGCCGCCCGCTGTGCCAAATTGGTCAGCTGTGCCTGCTCTTCCACGGTGCCGTGGCCAAAGAGCAGGCCGCCTATCTTATATCTTTTCACCGCCTCGCGCAGGCGCTTCTCCTGCTGCTTGGTGGCGCGCGCCGGAAGCGTCATGATGAGGCTTTGACCCAGTTTCTCCTCGAGGCTCATCCGGCGCATCACCGAATCAACCCATTGCCGGCAGGCATCGTCGGCACTCTCGGGCAGGAAGGGAGCTGTCTGGGGAAAACAGGGTGCGGCGGCAGTCAATACGGCCAGTACCCACAGGATTTTACATACTTTCATCTGTTTCGATTTTATTTTATGAATGAGTAGATTTATTTTTTCTTTTCGAGGGTCAGTCGGAGCTGGCCGATGCGAACGCCGTTGTTGCCGCTGTGATACACCGCCACGCTGCGCCCTTCTTTATTGATGTACAGGACCGGCTTCTCCAGAAACGTGTGGGTATGTCCTCCCAGGATGAGATCAATACCGGAGGTTTGGCGAGCCACCAGCTCGTCACACGGCACATCCTTGAGCCGAAAGCCCAGATGCGAGAGACAAATCACCACATCGCACCGCTCCTTGTGCCGCAACAAATCGGACATCGCTTGCGCCGCGGCGACGGGGTCGTGATAGACAATTCCCTGGTAGTTGGCCGCCGAAATCAGCCCCTGGGGCTGCGGACTGAGACCGAAAACGCCAATCTTCAACCCGTTGCGCTGCAAAATCACGTAGGGGTGCACCAATCCTTCGAGCACCGTGCCCGTCACGTCGTAGTTGGCGCAGACCACGGGGAATTCGGCCATCCGATAGAGGCGAGCCATGTTCTCCAAGCCCGAGTCGAACTCGTGATTGCCGATGGCCATGGCGTCGTAGCCCATCAGGTTCATCATCCGGATGCTCACTTCGCCGTGGAAGAGGTTGTAGTAGGGCGTTCCCTGGGAGAAATCGCCGCAATCGAAGAGCAGGAGGTCGGGCGTGAGGGCACGGGTGAGCTTCACCAGCGTGGCGCGGCGGACAATGCCGCCCAATCCGGCGTTGCGGTCGGACGAATGCACGTCGATGGGTTCGATGCGGCTGTGCGTGTCGCTGGTGTGCAGCACCAACAACTCTTTGGTTTGCTGCGCTCCCAGCGGAGCGGCCACCCAGAGCAGGAGATAGAGGAGAAGTAACGATATTCGTTGCATAGTGTAATGAGTTAGCGGGGTAAAAAGCCGTTATTCAACCACCGTGATTCGGCCTTCCAACTGCGAGGTGATGGTTTTGCCCGCCGCCGTTTGCGCTTCCACATACTTCATGAAGAGGCTGCGCAACGTGGCGCCGGCGGGGCACTCGCGGCTTTGGGCGAGCGTGAACGAGGGCATGCCGTCGTTGCCGTCGGCAAGGTAATCGATGGTGGCAAGGGTGTAGCTGCGGGCATCGTCTATGGGTTGCCCTCCCACCGTGGCTTCGAGCAGCGCACCGGCTTTGCCAATGCGTAAACGGGCGCCGCTCAGCCCTTGTCCGCCGCTCTTGGCAATGTCCGTGAAGAGTTTCCGCAAGGCGGTTCCTTGCATGGTCAGCACGCAGAGCGAGTTCTCGAAGGGGAGTATCTCGTAGACGTCGCCTACCGTGATGTCTCCTTGGGTGAGCACGTTGCGCAGTCCGCCCATATTGACGATTCCAAGGTCGGCAGGATGACCCGTGACTGCGGCAGCCGACTGCCGCAAGACATCAGCCACCAAATTGGAGAGCAGACTTTCCGGCGCGCCTCGGTCCATACTCACGGCAGCGGTTCCTATCACCGTATACATCATACTGTCTATCGCGGCTTTGTAGGGTGTTAGCGTCGCAACGGCATCGCGTGCCGGCACTGCGTCAAATACAGAATCTATAACCAGAGGGATTGCTTCCACACGTACCACTTCGTAGGATGAACGGCAAGCGCCTAACGAAAGCATCAACAACAGCAGAAGCGGGGTCTTACAAGTTGATTTACGCATAATACTTGTTAATTTCTGCCGCAAATATAGATATTTCACAAATAATAAAGAGGTTTAAGCTCCGTTATTTGCCATAGCTACTTAGTTAAAGACAAGAAGATGACGACAATCAAACAGTGGCAAGTAATTCGCTACTCCGAACCCAAGAAAGAGCACTGGAATCAAGCTGTGCGACACTCCAAGAACGGGACGTTCCTGCTGCTGCGCGACTACATGGACTATCATTCCGACCGATTCCACGATGCCTCGCTCCTGGTATACCAAAATAGCAAGCTGATGGCACTGCTTCCGGGCAATTTAAGCAATCATGGCTACTACTCCCATCAAGGATTGACCTACGGCGGACTAATCTACTCCGCCGCCGTCACGTTTGGGCAGGTCGAGACGCTGTTTCACCTCCTAACCAACTACATTCGCACCGAATTGAAAGCCACTTCGCTCCTCTACCGCGCCATTCCCCACATCTACCACCGCTATCCGGCCGAAGAAGACCTCTATGCACTCTCCCGCATGGGCGCTTCGCTGGTCAATCGCAGCCTCTCGTCGGTGGTACCGACTGCCGAACGCCTGCCCTACCGTACGCTGCGCCGCCGCCAGATGGCACGCGCACGAGGCGAGGCACTCGAAGTGGTGGAAGATGAGAACTTCGCCGCCTTTTGGCCTGTCCTCACCGAAAATCTGCTGAGTTGTCACGGGGTACGGCCTGTTCACACGCTTAGCGAGATTACCTACCTGCATCGATGCTTTCCCCGCCACATCACCCTCTTCCGTGTTTGCCGACAGGGCGAAACCGTGGGCGGATGCGTGGTTTATGACACGCATCAGGTGGCTCACGTGCAATACATTGCCGCTTCGGAGGCCGGCAAACAGTATGGTGCCCTCGACTTGCTCTTCGATTACCTGATGAACCGGCGATATCCCGACAAGCACTACTTCGACTTCGGCATCTCCACCGAACACGACGGCAGCTTGCTCAACGAGGGGCTGCTCTTTCAAAAGGAGGGATTCGGCGGACGCGCCGTGATGTACGATACCTATGAATTGAAGCTATGAAGTACTTCGATTTGCAAGCCATCAACCAATCTTTTGAGCCGGAACTGTCGGATGCCGTCCGGCAGGTGCTCCGCTCGGGCTGGTACCTCCACGGCGAGGCCACCGCACGCTTCGAAGAACAGTTTGCCCGCTATTGCCGCGCCCCGCATTGCATTGGAACGGGCAACGGGCTGGATGCGCTCACCCTCATCTTCTTGGCCTACCGCGAGCTGGGACAGATGCAAGCAGGTGACGAAGTGATTGTCCCGGCCAACACCTATATTGCCACCATACTGGCCGTGATGCGCGCCGGACTAAAGCCGGTGCTGTGCGAACCGCTGGCCGAGACGTGCAACCTCAGTCCCGTCGAAGCCGAAAAGCTGATCACGCCGCGTACGCGCGCCCTGCTGCCCGTCCATCTCTACGGATTGCCCGCCGACAGCCCGTCGTTTGCCCGACTGGCCCGTCGCTACCAACTAAAAGTCATTGAAGATGCCGCGCAAGCACACGGCGCACTCAGCGACGGGCACCCTGCGGCAGATGCCACAGCCTACAGTTTCTATCCGGCCAAGAATTTGGGCGCATTGGGCGACGGAGGCGCCGTCGTCACCCATGATTCCGAGTTGGCGGCAGTGGTTCGCTCGCTATCCAACTATGGATCAACCGAGAAATATACGTTCTTATATAAGGGGGTCAACAGTCGCCTCGACGAGGTGCAGGCGGCCGCTCTTTCGGTCAAGCTGAAGCGATTGGATGCCGATAATGCCCGACGGCGCGAGATAGCCCAACGCTATCGGGCCGAAATCCACTGGCAAGCGGGCGGGTTGAGCACCACCCTACTCCACCGTCCGATGGACGAACGCAATGTGTACCACATCTTTCCGCTCTTTTCTCCGCAACGCGATGCGTTGCAGCATCACTTGGCCGCGCACCATATTGAAACACTCATCCACTACCCCATCCCACCGCACCGGCAGCAGGCCTTGCAACAGGAGTATGTTCACTTGCACCTGCCTGTCACAGAAAAACTCAGCAGTGAGGAGTTGAGCTTGCCCATCTCGCCACTGCTGAGTGAAAAGGAAGTGACGCACGTCATCGACTGCGTCAACGGTTTTGTTTGAGGGTAACCAAGGCTTCGTCGAGCATCCGGTCTATCATGTCCATCTGCTCGCGCTCGTCGTCCAGATTCTTGCGAATGATTTTCTCGGCAATATCGACCGACAACACGGCCACCTGCCTGCGGATGGAGCGAATCGCCTCCTCTTTTTCTTGGCTGATGCGTTCTTTCACCTCATCCAGCTCCTTTTGTGCCGCCGCTTTTGCCTGCTGCTGCGCTTGAACAATAAGTTGGTCGCGCTGGTGCATGGCCTCGCGCATAATGCGACCCTGCTCTTTGTGGGCATTGGCTACAATCTCTTCGCTCTCTTGTTTGAGGCGTGCCAGCTGGGCGTTGGCTTCCTTGGCTACCTCAAGCGATTGGTCGATGTAGGTTTTCCGCCCCTCCACCATCTTAGTGATGACCGGAAAACCATACTTGGCCAACACCAAGAAGACAATGCCGAAGGCCAGCACCATCCAGAACAACAATCCGCTGTCGGGTAATAACAGTGACATAACTTAGTTCATCAAGAAGACCATCAAACAAACCACCAAAGCCAGCAAGGCAACACCTTCCACCAAAGCGGCAATGATAATCATATTGCTTCGAATATCGCCCTTGGCCTCGGGTTGACGGGCTATGGCATCCATGGCTTGACCGCCAATTTTGCCAATACCGATGCCCGCACCGATGGCAGCTAATCCGGCGCCGATGGCGGCACCTAACTTAATGAGTCCTACATTGGCCGCAGCCTGTAATAATACGGTTAGTAACATACGATTTGAATTTTAAATGATTAATTTCTACTTGTTTCTTTTACGGGTTCCGTCTCTTGCGCCAAGCCGATGAACACAGCCGAGAGCATGGTGAAGACATACGCCTGAATGAAGGCAATCAACACCTCCAACAGGTTCAGAAAGATACTAAACAGCACCGACACAAAGGTCATGGTGCCAAACAACGCCGCACCCATGCCGGCCGTCAGGAAGATGAGGCAGGTCAACACCAAGATAGACATGTGTCCGGAGAGCATATTGGCAAACAAACGGATCATCAGGGCAAAGGGCTTGGTGAATACCCCGAAAAACTCGATGAAAGGCATAATCGGCACCGGCACCTTCAGCCACCAAGGCACGTCAGGCCAGAAGATGTCCTTCCAGTAGTGCTTGGTACCAAAGAGGTTGACCGCCACAAAGGTAAAGAGCGCTAACACCAACGTAACGGCAATGTTGCCCGTGACATTGGCACCGCCCGGGAAGATAGGTATCAGCCCCATCAGGTTGTTGAGGAAGATAAAGAAGAAGACGGTGAGCAGGTAGGGCGAGAACTTGCGATAGTTGACCCCCACCGACGAGCGGATAACATCCTCTTGGATCATCATGATAAACATCTCCATGAAGCCGACGAAGCCTCCCGGGGAGGCACTCCCCTGCGGGTGACGCCGATACCAGCGCGCCACATAGAGAATAATGGCCAGTAGCAGCAGGCTGTTGAGTAGCAACGAAAGGGTCACCTTGGTGATGGAGATGTCCCACGGACGCACCTCGCCTCCGGCGGCATCGTGTTCCACCAGTTTACCCTCGTAGCGGCTGCCCGACGGGGCAATGGAAAGCCCCTCGTAACTCCCCCCGTGCTCCTTGAGGCGCGAGGAGAGGAACACGTGCCAACCGCTCTGGCGGCTATACACGATCACCGGCAAGGGAATGGTCACGGCGGTGTGTCCCCACGTGGTGATGTGCCACTCGTAGGCATCGCCGATGTGTCCGAAGATAATCTCCTTCACATCCACCGGCTTGCGGGTTTCTGCTGTTTGGGCTGCATAGGCTCTACCCGTGGTGCCAAGCACGACGAGCAGCAGCAACAGCACGATGTTATGCTTTCTTTTCATCGGTAATCTTGATTGCATCGGCCAGCTCCACACAGGCCGACACCTTGTTGTTATGCTGTTCTACAAAGCCGCCGCTGATGGCCACGGTTTGTACATCGCTCCCTCCCTTGGGAAGGTAGAACAACTGCCCCGCTTTCAAGGAGGAGACAATAGGTGCATGATTGGGCAGCAGGGAAAACTCCCCTGCCGTGCCGGGCAGGGTGATGCTTTCCACCTCTCCGCTAAACAGTTCCTTTTCGGGAGATACAATTTGCAGTTGCATGATCGTTGGTTGCATGGTTGATTCCATCCTTTATCCCGCCTTTGCTTGTTCGAGCAGTGCCTTTCCCTTGGCGATGGCCTCGTCAATGGTGCCCACGTTGAGGAACGCCGGCTCGGGCAGGTCGTCCACCTCGCCGTCGAGAATCATCTTGAAGCCTTTGATGGTGTCCTCAATCGAGACCATCGTGCCCGGCACGCCGGTAAACTGCTCGGCCACCGCAAAGGGTTGCGAGAGGAAGCGTTGCACCCGACGGGCACGGTTCACTACGATGCGGTCGGCATCCGAAAGTTCCTCCATCCCCAAGATGGAGATGATGTCTTGCAGCTCTTTGTTGCGTTGCAGAATCTGTTTGACCCGTTGCGCCGTGTCGTAGTGCTCCTGTCCCACGATGTGGGGATCGAGGATGCGCGAGGTAGACTCCAGCGGATCGACCGCCGGATAGATGCCCAGCTCGGTAATCTTGCGGCTGAGCACCGTGGTGGCGTCCAAGTGCGTAAAGGTGGTGGCCGGTGCGGGGTCGGTGAGGTCGTCGGCCGGCACATACACCGCCTGTACCGAGGTGATGGAGCCGTTGCGCGTGGAGGTGATGCGTTCCTGCATGGCGCCCATCTCGGTGGCCAGCGTGGGTTGGTATCCCACAGCCGAGGGCATCCGTCCGAGCAGTGCCGAGACCTCCGATCCGGCTTGGGTGAAGCGGAAGATGTTGTCTATGAAGAAGAGGATATCGCGGGAACCACCCTCTTGTCCGGCTCCTTGGTCGCGAAACGATTCGGCAATGGTCAGTCCCGAGAGTGCCACCGACTGGCGGGCACCCGGGGGTTCGTTCATCTGGCCGAAGATGAGGGCTACTTGCGACTTAGCAACCTCCTCGTAATCCACCTTGGTCAAGTCCCAGTGTCCGGCCTCCATGCTTTTTTTAAATTCGTCGCCGTAGCGAATCACCCCCGACTCAATCATCTCGCGCAGCAGGTCGTTCCCTTCGCGGGTGCGTTCGCCCACCCCGGCAAAGACCGAAAAGCCGTGCTGCTTCTTGGCGATGTTGTTGATAAGTTCTTGGATGAGTACGGTTTTACCCACGCCTGCACCTCCGAAGAGGCCGATTTTACCGCCCTTGCTGTAGGGTTCCAGCAGGTCGATTACCTTGATGCCCGTGTAGAGTACCTCTTGCACGGTGGTCAGTTCGTCGAACTTAGGGGGTTCACGGTGGATGGGATAGGCGCCGGTGCGGTCTAATTCACGCATACCGTCGATGCTGTCGCCCACCACATTGAGCACCCGGCCTTTGATTTGGTTGCCCACAGGCATGGTGATAGCCCCTCCCATGGGGTGTGCCTTCATGCCGCGTTGCAGGCCGTCGGTACTATCCATGGCTACCGTACGCACGGTGTTCTCGCCGATGTGTTGTTGCACCTCCACAATCAGTCGTTTGCCGTTTGAACGACGTATTTCCAAAGCATCATGGATGCTGGGCAGTTGGGTTTCGGCCTCTGTTCCTTCAAAATAGATGTCGACTACAGGTCCGATGACCTGCGAGATGTGTCCGAATATAGATGACATGCTTAAAGTATTATATGTATTGTTTTAATCGATACGTGCGCCTGCAATCGGCAGGGCAAAAGTAGAACAAAGAGAATGAAAAAAAGATTGCACGTTGGGGCAAAATCTCCTCATTTTTGTGTTTATTAACATGTCGGACGGCCTGTGTTGGGTCGGAAGTGCTCCGGAATCATCCCCGAAACAGGGCTGCCCCGGGCAGGGCAAGTTTGTCTGAGGGTCAGTTTGGACTTGCCCCGGGCAGGGCAAGCTTGTCCGAGGGTCAGTTTGGACTTGCCTCGGGCAGGGCAAGCTTGTCTGAGGGTCAGTTTGGACTTGCCCCGGGCAGGGCAAGCTTGTCTGAGGGTCAGGATGGACTTGCCCAGCTTGGGCAAGCTTGTCCGGAGGGTCAGGATGGACTTGCCCAGCTTGGGCAAGCTTGTCGCAGCGTTGTATGTGACTTGCCCAGCTTGGGCAAGCTTGCCGCAGCACGGTATTGGACTTGCCCGGGTTGGGCAAGCTTGTATTTACACCGGTTCGGGAGGATGTATCAAAAGTAACTGGTTCCCCTCCTGCCGGCAGGAGGGGTGGCGCGAAGCGACGGGGTGGTCGGATCAAATAGCTATTCATTCCTATAATATATAAACCTACCACCCCGCCCTGCGGGCACCCCTCCTCCGCGGGAGGAGGGGAATTTAGTTACTTCACGGGGTTGGATACATCCTCTACGAAGATTCAATCCCGTCGGGATTCGGAGGCGTTTCTGACGCACCTTCCTTGCCGCAAGGTCGTGACAACCCCGTTTTTGTTAATAGAACCTAAAAGTTGTTCCCGTTTTGTCGGACGTATTAAAAGAAGCAATACCTTTGTGATATCAAAACAATATCAAACTAACCCAAAAATTGAAAGTATGGAAACAAAAGAAAAGGATTTTGCAGGCTTCAAGATGAACGGCTTTACGATGCTGTTCCTGCACCTGCTGGTGTTCACGGCCGTGATTGCTTGCGGCTACTACTTCTCGAGTGTGGCCTATCCGGTGTGCGTGACCGGCATCGTGATCTCGTCGCTACTGGTGCCCGTGTGGCTGACCCTCTGCGCCGGCTACATGCAACAAGAGCCGAACGAGGCGCGCGCCATGGTGTTTTTCGGAAAATACAAGGGCACGTTCAAGGGAACGGGCTTTTTCTGGTTCAATCCGTTCCTGACCAAGAAGAAACTGTCGCTGCGCGCACGCAACCTCGATGTGGAACCCATCAAGGTGAACGACCAAATCGGCAATCCCATCATGATTGGCCTCGTGCTGGTGTGGAAACTCAAAGACACCTACAAGGCGATGTTCGAGATTGACGCTCAAACCATGGCTTCGGTGGGCGGCGGCAAGAACAACGAGGTGGCCATCGGACAAACCGTGGCCAGTAGGATGAGCGCCTTCGAGAACTTCGTGAAGATACAGAGCGATGCCGCCCTGCGGCAGGTGGCCGGCGAGTATGCCTACGACGAGGATGAGACGAATCATCAGGCCATCACCCTGCGTTCGGGCGGCGACGAAATCAACCAGCAACTCGAACAGAAGCTCAACGAACGACTCGAGATGGCCGGCATCGAGATTGTGGAGGCGCGACTCAACTACTTAGCCTATGCGCCCGAGATTGCCGCCGTGATGCTGCGTCGCCAGCAGGCTTCGGCCATCATTTCGGCACGCGAAAAGATTGTGGAGGGCGCCGTCTCGATGGTGAAGATGGCACTGCAAAAGCTCGGCGAAGAGCAGATTGTGGAACTCGACGAAGAGAAGAAGGCCGCCATGGTGAGCAACCTCTTGGTGGTGCTCTGCGCCGACGAGGCCGCCCAGCCTGTGGTCAACACCGGAACGCTTCATCATTAATTCCCTCCGGTTACATGCATCCCCATTTCATCTACCGCCTCTTGCTGCTCTGCGCCCTGCTGACGGGATACGTGACGGCACTGTTTGCCCAACGGGAAGACTCCTGTTTGGTCGCTGCCGAGCGTGCCTACCAATACTTTGCCGCCGGCCGGGGCGACAGCCTCTACGCCATGCTGGGCAAGGAGCATCAAGCCAAAGCATCTCCCCTGCTCTTCAAGGAGGCGCTCCGACAAACCGAGCGTCAGGTGGGCAAACTGCAGTCGCACAGCCCGTGGCAGCGGGAGAGTGCCCAGCAACTCACCTTTTATTATAGTGACCTGCAGTTTGAACGCTATAGTTTTCGGCTGCTCACCGCCTTTGATGCCGACGGCAGCCTCAGCACCTTCCGGTTAGTGCCGGTTCCGGCCGCCACCACCGCCCAACCCGTGGTGCGCGACGAGCGCACCACCCGCCAGCGGGACATCGTGGTGGGTGCCGACGGCTTTCAACTGCCCGGCACACTCACCACGCCGGTGGGGAACCGACGATTCCCGGCCGTCATATTAGTGCACGGCTCCGGCCCCAACGATCGCGACGAGACCATCGGCCCGAACAAACCCTTCCGCGACCTTGCTTGGGGGCTGGCCGCCCGTGGCATTGCCTCCATCCGCTACGACAAACGCACCAAGGTCTATGGTGCCGGCTACGTTCCCCAAGGAGGCCAAGCCAACTACGACACCGAGGCGGTGGACGACGCGGTGGCCATCGTGGCCTGGGCCAAAGCACAGCCCGAACTGTGTCCCGACAGCATCTATCTGGTCGGACACAGCTTGGGGGCTACGCTGGCTCCGCGCATTGCCGGCCGTGCCGAAGGGTTGGCGGGCATCATCCTGCTGGCGGCGCTGGCGCGTCCGCTGGAAGACGCTCTGGTGGAGCAGGTGAGCTACTTGGCCTCGCTGACCGACGCCTCGACGGCTCAAAGTAGGCAATCGGTGGAGAAGGTGAAGCAACAGGCCGCCAATGTCAAGAGGCTGGGTACGCCCGCCTTTTGCGACACGATTGGCCTGCCGTTGGGACTGCCCGCCTCCTACTTCTTGCTGGCCAACCGCTACCAACCGGTGGTTGCGGCGGCCGGCCTCAGTCTTCCCATCCTTGTCTTGCAGGGCGAGCGCGACTATCAGGTTACCATGCAAGATTACGGGATGTGGCGCTACGGACTGATGCGCAAGGGCAACGTCTTCTTCAAGTCGTATCCCAAGCTCAACCATTTGTTTGGAGAGGGAAGCGGACAGTCTACCCCCATGGAATACCAGCAACCCTCGCCTCTGCCCGCCTACCTGATGGAGGATATCGCCACTTTTATCCACACCGGCAGGCTCATCGATTAATAACCCTTTAAACATCCCTTCGCCTTGAAAAACGAGCGTTCAACCAAAAGCTTTGTCCTTCGCATCGACCCGGATACGATGGAGGCCATTGAGAAGTGGGCTGCCGATGAGTTTCGCAGCACCAACGGACAAATCCAATGGATCCTGAACGAAGCCTTGCACAAGAGTGGACGGGCGAAAAAGAAGCCATGATTAAGTTAGGTCATTACACCGTAGGCCAGGCCTTTGCCGGTCTGCGTCAGCCGGCTGCGCCGGTTGACCGTTTGCTCGAAGGAGCGGCCCTGCTGCTGCTCATTGCCACGTGGGTGCTCGCCCTCTTGCTAAAGTCTGATGAGATAGGTTCCATAGGCACCTTCTTCAAACAGGTGGGCGTTCAAACCACCGTGATGCTTGCACTGGGCGCCAGTGCCAACCTGCCGGCCAAATCGTTCCGCTTTCCGGTACGCATCACCCAGTACAATGTGCGGGCACAACTCTTCCTGGCCGTGCGTTTGGTGCGGGTGCTCAATGTGGTGTGCGGTATTATCTTTCTGGGGATGCAGCTCCACCTGCTGCCGGTTGTCCTTGGCGGAACGTTCCTGTTGATAGCGTGCGGCGGAGGTTATATCTACCTGTCGCGCCGGTATCGGTAAAAAAGATGCTACCTTTGTGGCGCTAATCCCCCAGCTATCTTATGGAACAAACAATCCCCGCCTCTCCTTCCAACTTCTTTCTCTTCGCCGGCCCCTGCGTCATCGAAGACGAAGAGACCACGCTCCGCATTGCCGAGCACATCGTGGGTCTCACCCAACGATTGCAGATTCCCTACACCTTCAAGGGGTCGTACCGCAAGGCCAACCGCTCGCGCTCCGACTCGTTCACGGGCATTGGCGACCAGCGGGCGCTGCGCATCCTCCAAAAGGTGCGACAGACCTTCGGTATTCCCGTGGTGACCGACATTCACACCGCCGAGGAGGCAGCCCGGGCTGCCGAGTATGTGGATGTATTGCAGATTCCCGCCTTCCTCTGCCGGCAGACCGACCTGCTGGTGGCCGCCGCACGCACGGGCAAGAGGGTAATCATCAAGAAAGGGCAGTTTCTCTCGCCCGAGGCGATGCGCTTTGCCGCCCAAAAGGTGGTGGAGGCCGGCAATCCGCACGTGCTGCTCACCGAACGGGGCACCACCTTCGGCTATCAAGACCTGATTGTCGACTTCCGGGGGATTCCGCAGATGCAGGCGCTGGGCTTTCCGGTGATTTTGGACTGCACCCACTCGTTGCAACAGCCCAACCAAGCCGCAGGCGTGAGCGGAGGCCTGCCGCAACTCATCGAAACCATTGCCCGCGCCGGGGTAGCGGTCGGGGTGGACGGTCTCTTCCTCGAAACGCATCCCCATCCTGCCCGCGCCAAGAGCGACGGGGCTAATATGTTGGCACTCGACCGGCTCGAAGGACTGCTCGAACGATTGGTGCACATCCGTCAAGCCATCCTCGCATGAAACCGCATCACACTCTCTGCCTGTTGCTGCTGGCTGCACTGCTGCTGGCCGCATGTGGTAGCGCCAAGCACCTGCGCGAAGCCCAGCAGAGCCTGGCACGCGGAGAGTATTACGATGCCGCCCGACACTACAAGTCGGCCTACGCCAAGACGCCTCCCAAAGAGCGGGCAACCCGCGGCCGTCTGGCCTTTATGCAGGGCGAATGTTACCGCCGCATCAACTACACACTGCGCGCCAAGGCCGCCTATCTGAATGCCGCCCGCTATCACTATCCCGATAGCGTGCTCTACCTGCAGCTGGCCGAGACGCTCCGCAAGAACGGCGAGTATGGCGCGGCCATTCCCCACTATCAGACGTTCCTGTCCTATCTCGAACGGCAACCGGCTCCCGCCACGCCCGACAAGGCTTCGGCTGCCGCCGCCCTGCATGCCGCGGCCGACAACGGCCTTGCCTCCTGCCGCACGGTGCAAGCTTGGAAGAACCACCCCACCCGCTACAAGGTGCGCCGCGCCACCGTGTTTCAATCGCGCCGTGCCGACTATTCGCCCATGTATGCGGGCGCCGATGCCGACCTCCTCTACTTCACCTCGACGCGCAACGAGGCCAAAGGCGCCGAACTCAACGGCATCACTGGCATGAAGTCGGCCGATCTCTTCCAGAGTAAGCGTGACGACAAAGGACGGTGGCAAAAACCCCAGCCCATCGACTCGGAGGTAAACAGTGAATGGGAAGAGGGAGCCTGCAGCTTCAGCCCCGACGGCAAGACCCTGTACTTTACCCGTTGTCGCGTGCTGCCCAACGCTCCGGCCTTTGCCGAAATCTATGTGTCGCAGCGAAGCGGCGCCCAGTGGGGCGCTCCGCAACGATGCGCCGTCACGGCCGACACCCTCTCGTCGTTCGCCCATCCGGCCGTCAGCCCCGACGGAAGGTATCTCTACTTCACTTCCGATATGCCCGGCGGCTTCGGCGGGCTTGACTTGTGGCGAATCAACTTTACCCCCACCGGATTTGGCTACGTCGACAACCTTGGAGCAGACATCAACACCGCCGGCAACGAACAATTCCCCACTTTTGCGCCCGACGGCACGCTCTACTTCTCCTCGGACGGACACTTGGGACTGGGTGGACTGGACATTTTCCGGGCGCAGGCCGACAGCCTTCGTTCGGGACATTGGAAGGTGGAGAATCTGCGCTTTCCGGTCAATTCGCAGGCGGATGACTTCGGTATGACCTTTGAACCGGGCGCTCCCCACCGCGGCTTCTTCTCGTCGAACCGCGGCGATGCCCGCGGCTGGGATCATCTCTTCAGCTTCGAGCTGCCGCAGACCCGTCAGCTCATCGTCGGTACCGTCTTCGATAAAGAGGGGGAGGCACTGGGCGAGGCCACGGTTACGGTGGCAGGTGACGACGGCACCTTCGTCAAGCTCGGGGTGAAACGCGACGGCAGCTTCACCCACGCCGTCCGCGCCGGTCACCGCTACGCCCTGTCGGCCTCCGCCCGCGGCTACCTCAATCATCAAGAGGAGGTGATCAGCGACACGCTCGAGGTCGACACCCTCTACCGGCTGGCGTTTCCCCTCACCTCCATCACCCGACCGGTGCTCATCGAGAACATCTTCTACGCCTTCAATCGTGCCGACCTTACAGCGGCCTCCTCGAGCGCCTTGAACGAGCTGATTGCACTGCTCCGGCTCAACAGCCACATCACCGTGGAGTTGTCGGCCCATTGCGACTACAAGGGCGACTCCCTCTACAACGAGCGGCTCTCGCAACGGCGTGCCGAAGCGGTGGTTCGCTACCTGATTAAGGGGGGAATCGATCCGGCACGCCTCACGGCCAAGGGATACGGCGAGAGTGTGCCCAAAACCGTCACCAAGCAGACCTTGCAGGCGGCGCCCTTCCTGCATGAAGGCGATGTGTTGACCGAAGATTTCATAAAAAAGCTCCCACCAGAGCAGCAGGAGCCGTGCAACGCCATCAACCGGCGCACCGAGTTTCGCGTGACGGGCACGCGCTTCGGACTATAGCGCCTCTTGATACATAAACCGCTTGATAGACTTCTTGGCGGTCTTCTCAAACTCTTCAAAGTAGATTTTCACCTTGGCAATCTGGCAATAGGCAGGCAGCTGCCGGTTGAGTTCGGTGCGGTTGTGGTCCATAACGCGCTCGATGTCGGCCTGTCCCAGGCCGTTGGCAAACGCTTCTTCAAAGTCGGGATAAATCAAGGCCACCACTTTCTCCTGTTGCAGCACAATCAGCGACTCGGAGACGTAGGGCAGGTTGTTGAGCTGGCTCTCAATCTCTTCGGGATAGATGTTTTGCCCCCCGGAGGTCAGCAGCAGGTTCTTCGAGCGCCCCCGAAGCGTCACAAAACCATCGGTGTCGATGGTGGCGAGGTCGCCCGTGTGCAACCACCCTTCGGCATCAATCGTTTCGGCAGTGATTTCCGGCTCTTTGTAATAACCCAGCATCACATTGACGCCGCGGCAGCGCAATTCACCCGGGATGTGCTGCGGATCGGGCGAATCCACCCGCACCTGCATGCCGGTGGCGGCGCGTCCGCACGAATGTTGCTTCAATTCTTCCCAACGCGCCGAGCAGATGATGGGGCCACACTCGGTCATACCGTCACCCACGGTGTAGGGGCAGCCAATCTGCTTGAGGAACCGTTCCACCTCGGCATTCAAGGGGGCGCCGCCGATAACAATCTCGTCGAAGTTGCCCCCGAAGATGTTCATCGCTTCCAAGCGGGCTTGTGCCTTGAGCCGATCGCTGATGACGGGCAGCTTGAGCAGCAGTTTGCCCAGCCGGTTGTCGATGCGGGGCAGGATGTTTTTCTTAATAATCTTCTCCACGATGAGGGGTACACACGAAATCACCCTCGGGCGGATCTCCGCAAAGGATTGGGCGATGATTTTGGGGCTGGGCATGCGCGTGAGGAAGTACAGATGGGCGCCGACAGCAAATCCGTAGAGGAAATCGTACGTCATGCCGAACACATGCCCCATGGGCAGCATCGCCACCATCGTGTCGCCGGCGCGCACGCGCAACATCTCTTGGCAGTAGGCCACATTCGAGGCCAAGCTGCGGTAGGGCAGCATCACTCCCTTGGAATATCCGGTGGTTCCGGAGGTGTAGTTGATAACGGCCGCCTCCTCCGGCTCATCCCGACGATAGGTGATGTGTTCGGGACGGAAGTTTTTGGGATAGCGGCGCCCATACAGCACGTTGCGCTGGTCATAGGCCTCCTGCAGGCGCGGGTTGCGGCAAACCTTCAGCGAGAAATCGGGCAAGAGCAGTACGCCCATCAAGGCGGGCATCGCCTCTTCGTTCAGGTTTTCCCACACCTGATCGCCCACCAGCAGCAGTTTGGCCTCGGAGTGGTTGACAATGTTGTGGACATTGTCCGGCTTAAATTCATGGAGGATGGGTACGGCCACCGCCCCGTACGTGAGGCTGGCAAGGAACCCCACCGCCCAGTGGGCACTGTTACGGCCGCAAAGGGCTATCTTGTCGCCCGGGAGGATGCCGGCGGCTTCAAACGTGAGGTGGAATTTGGCAATTTTACGAGCAACGTCTTTGTATTGAAGGGTAACTCCCCGGTAGTCGGTCAGCGCATTCAGATCCCAATGGGCAACGATGCTTCGTTCGATATATTCAATAAATCGGGTATGGGTTTCCATTCGCGGGTTTAATTTTCGATTGATAAAAACAGCGCAAAGATAGGGCAAAGTGCGCTGCTATGCAAGCCGATGCGCCCTGTTTCGCAGGCAATAATAGGGCGCACCGGTCGTTTATAGAGTAAAACCCCGTTCCAACACATGCCTGTGAACATCCTCCCCCTTAGGTCGTCGGCGAGCCTGCTGCTCGCGCTGCTGATGATGATGATTGCCGCCGCGAGTTGCGATACCTCCGACGATTTCAGCGACGACCCGTCGTTGCGTTTACGCTTCTCGGCCGACACTTTGCGGATGGACACCGTGCTAACCGACCCACCCACGCCCACCTACACCCTCAAAGTCTACAACCCCCACCCCCGAAAGCTGTTGCTCTCTTCCGTGTCATTGGCCGACGGGGAAAAATCAGGCTTCCGCATCAACCTCGACGGCATCCCCGGCACTCGCTTCACCGACGTGGAGCTGGCTGCCGAAGACAGTCTCTATCTGTTTGTGGAGGGAACCTTTCCGGCACACGGCGACGACTTAGTCACATTAGTCAGAGACTCCGTCGTCTTCGAGTTGAACGGCATCCGCCAAGAGATGAAGTTGTGGGCCTACACCCAAGATGCCGTTGTGCTGCGCCGACACGTCCTCGCCCGCGACACGCTCATCGCCTCGGCGCGTCCGCTGCTCATATACGACAGCTTGGTCATCGCTGCAGGGACAAACGTCACCCTGGCGGCAGGTACCCGCCTCTTCTTCCACGACAAAGCCACACTGGAGGTGCACGGCCGTCTGCTGGCCGAAGGCACAATAGACCATCCCGTACTATTTCGGGGCGACCGCACCGACCGCATCTTCCCCTACCTGCCCTACGATCGCCTGCCCGGGCAATGGGGTGGTATTCGGTTCCACATAGAGAGCCTCGAGAACCGGTTGACCTGCGTCGACGTGCACGGCGGCCAGTTTGGCATTCGATGCGACTCCACCGGTACGGCACAGCGCAAGCTCACACTCCAAAACAGCCTCATACGCCAAATCGCCGGCACCGCCTTGGAACTGACCGCTTGCCAAGCACTCATCACCAACAGTGAAATCAGCAATGCCGGCACCCATTGCGTAGCACTTTGGGGCGGTGACTACACCTTTGTGCACTGTTCGCTGGCCAACTTCTTCAGCTGGGATATCCGCAAGGGAGTCACCCTGTTGTTGGGCAACCGGCTCGAGGCGGCTATCTTCCGCAATTGCCTGATCGAAGGCTCCGGTACCGACGAAATCAGCGTCAGTCGCGACCAGGACGCCGACGCCCCCTTCAACTACTACTTCTCGCACTGCCTGATTAACTCCATCGCCGAAGAGAACGACCACATCGTGGGCGTGGTGTGGAAACGCGACGACGCTTTTCGCTTGCTCGACGTCCGCACGCAACAATACGACTTCACGCCCACCGAAGGTTCGGCCGCCATCGACCTGGGCAGACCCGAAGATGCCCTCGCTTATCCGCTCGACCGTCGAGGTAATTCGCGCCTGGCCGACACAGCACCCGATGCGGGCTGCTACGAAGCAGAAAAAAAGCGTACCGACTGAGTGGCGGCTCAACAATTTCATTTACTTTTGCCTCATCATTTCAATTGCATCATCATGAAAAAGATTGTAGTTCTTGACGGCTATGCCGCCAACCCGGGCGATCTGAGCTGGGAAAAAATGAAGGAACTGGGAACGTGTGTTATTTACGACCGCACAGCCCCTTCCGAAGTGATCGATCGTATTGCCGACGCCCAAGCAATACTCACCAACAAAACCCCGATTCGTCGCGAAGCCATAGAGGCTTCTCCCAACCTGCAATATATAGGTGTACTGGCCACGGGCTATAATGTGGTGGATATGGATGCCGCCCGCGAGCGGGGAATTGTAGTGACCAACATTCCGGCCTACAGCACACCCTCGGTGGGGCAGATGGTTTTTGCGCACATCCTGAACATCACCCAGCAGGTAAAGCATCACAGCGACGAGGTACATCGCGGACGATGGACTACCAGCAAAGACTTTTGTTTCCGCGATACGCCACTGGTTGAATTGTTGGGTAAGAAAATGGGCATTGTAGGCTTGGGACAGATAGGCTTCAATGTGGCACGCGCCGGTTTGGGCTTCGGCATGAAAATATGGGCGTACACCTCCAAGTCGCGCCTGCAACTACCTCCCGAAATCAAGAAGATGGAACTCGACCAGCTCTTTCACGAGTGTGATGTGATTAGTCTGCACTGTCCGCTAAACGAACAGACCCGCGAATTGGTCAACGCCCGACGCCTGGCGCTGATGAAACCCACCTCGATTCTGATCAACACCGGACGCGGCGGCCTCATCAACGAACAAGACTTGGCCGACGCCCTGAACCGCGGACAGCTCTATGCCGCCGGTTTGGATGTGCTCTCGCACGAACCGCCGCGCCCCGACAATCCGTTGCTCACCGCCAAAAATTGCTACATCACCCCGCACATTGCCTGGGCTACCTACGAAGCGCGTCAACGATTGATGCAAATAGCCCTCGAAAACCTGAAAGCCTATCTGGCCGGCGCACCCATTCACACCGTTACCCCTAAATAGCACGCCAAACGATGGGAACCACCGAACTCAAATCCATTGGCCGCGCCATTCCCGTCCTCCTAACCTGGGTATTGGGGTTGATTACCGTGGCCGCCTCTTTTGCCGGCCGCTACGATCCGGCCACCTCTTTTTATATGCCGGCATTGGGATTGCTCATTCCGGTGTTGCTCCTGATGAATCTGCTCGTGCTCGTGTGTTGGCTCTTCGGGCGCCGACGGCGCTGGGCAGTGGTCTCGCTGGTTGCCATCCTGTGCAACTGGAACTTTGTGGCGGCCGTGTTTCAAATCAACTTCACCGACGGGATACCCGCCACGCACGCCACCTCCACCACTCCCGACGGCTATTTGAAAGTAGCGACCTACAACGTGCAGGGATTCGGCAGTGAAATCACGGGCTATTCGGCCAAAAAGCTGGCCGCCTATCTCCGGGACCAGGGGACGGACATCCTTTGCTTCCAAGAGTTTGCCGCCAACCAATACTATCCCATGGATAGCCTGCGTCGCGTCTTTGCACACTGGGAGTATGCCTTGCTGTCGGGCGATTCGCTCAAAGGTACGCTGCCCATCGCCTTGTTTAGTCGCTATCCGCTGACGGGTGCCCGATTTATTCGGTATGACGGGAGTGTCAACTGCAGCCTGCAGTGCGATGTAGTGTTGGGCACCGATACCCTTCGCCTGCTGAACAATCACCTGCAAACCACCGCCTTCAATCAGAACAAACGACGCTGGGCACGCGAGATGGCCACCGACGATACGCGCCGGGAAGCCCGTGCCGTGCAATCGGCCATCGGTACACTGCACGACAACTTCCTTAAACGTGCCCGGCAAACCCGCGAACTGTGCCGATTAGTCGAGGAGAGCCGCTATCCGGTGGTGCTGTGCGGTGATTTGAACTCGCTACCCGATTCCTATACCTACCGGCAGCTGCACGCGCTGCTCGAAGATGGATTCCGAACCGCCGGACAGGGATACATGTACACCTATCGTTACTTCAAACGGTTGATGCGCATCGACTACATCTTTCACAGCGCTTCATTGGAAGGCTGCCGCTACTACTCGCCGAACATGGAGCTGTGCAGCGATCACAATCCGGTGTTAATGGAACTCAAGTATCGATGAAGCCGTTTCGCCTTTTTCTGCTGCTGCTGTTTACCGCTTCGGCCGCAGCGCAACAGCCGGTAGTGTTTCCCGACGATTTCCGCACCGGTGCGCTCGACGGAAAAACCGTGACCATCACCAACACCCTGACGCTGACCAACAACTACAGCTTTGCCTCCGGTTCGGTCACCTTCTCGGCGGGTACCCTGTGGACGCCCACCGAGAAACATCTTCCTTCCGCCGCGATGTTTGAACAGCAAAATGCCGCCAATGCGGCCAATCAACTTTTTGTACGTCGGGGCAACTTCTCCTTCACCGATGCCGACGGGACGTGTCGCATCGGACAAACAGCCACCTCACTCACCGGAACGCTCCGACAGAGCGGCGACAGGTACACCCTGACGCTCACCCGCGCCCCGCAATTGGTCGGAAACCCCCGCCCAACCAGCTGCGAACAGGAAGGGAGCAACCTCAAGGTGGTCAGCTTCAACCTGGAACATTTCAATGCCGACTCACTCTCTTACCAGGTGAAAGCGCAGAAACTGCTGGCCGCCTTCGAGGCGTTGCATGCCGATATTTATGCCGTGTGCGAAGTGGAAGGCATCTTGGCGCTGGAAAATCTCTGTACGAAGCTCAACCAGTTGTTTCCCGCCGACGATTACCGCACCGAAGCCTACGACGACAACCGCACCGGCATGTGTTGTTTCTTATACAACAACGCCGTGGTTGCCCCCGTTGGCACCATCACCCAGAACAAGTTGGCCTCCAACTACCTGCCGCAGCGAAAAGTGGCGCTGGGCTTTCGCCTGCGTGCCAACGACGAGCGCTTCATCGTTTGCATGAATCATTGGAAATCGAAAGCGGGCACCAATGTGCCCGACGCCTACCAAGACAAAGGCGACGGACAGGGCGCCTACAATCCGCGCCGCGTGCAGGAGGCCGAGGCCACGCTGAAGTTTCTTCAAACCATCTGCACCGTTTACGACGACCCCGACGTGCTACTGGTGGGAGATTTAAATGCCTATTCGCAGGAAGATCCCGTGCGGCTGCTAACCCGGAGCGGTGCGCTGGTGAATCAGTTGCAGCGCTACGCGCCCAATGAATACAGCTACGCCTATTACAGCAACAACAGCTACGCGGTGGGTTATCTCGACCATTCGCTCACCACCGCTTCGCTCGATACGCAAGTGCTTCGCGCCGTTCCTTTCCGCATCAATGCCGACGAGCCCTCGCGTCTGGACATCGGCAGCAGCGGCGTGCAAGCGAACAATATGTATCGCTGTTCCGACCACAATCCCATCGTGACCTTCCTCCGGCTCGATACCTCCACCGGCACAACCTCCCCGGCGCAGGCCGCTACCCGCATGCGCATCCTCTCCCGGCCGCAGAAGGAGGAGATAGCGATTCTATGTCCGGACGCATTTGCGCCGGTTCGCGTCAATGTGTGGAGCATCGACGGACGCCTGCTCCTTTCCGTACCCGTAGAAAACAAAGACGCCCACCGGTTTACGATGAGCGTGGGTCAGCTTCCTTCCGGTTTTTATCTGCTGGTGGCGCAGGACGGTGAGGGCAGGAACTTAACGGAAAAATTTGGGAAATAATGGGTGTGGGGTTGGGCTTCTCAAATTTTAGGAACCTTAGAAACTCCAATTCTAATGCTCCTCAATTTTTAGACGCCTTAGAAACTCCAATTCTAAGGCTCCTCAGATTTTAGATGCGTTAGAAACTCTAATTCTAAGGTTCCTCAAATTTAATATGTAAAAAGAAATCCGGATTCTAAGGCTTCTCAGATTTGATATGTAAAAAGAAATCTAAATTGTAGTGTTCCCCGAATGAGAGAAATCTTAGAATTTTGGAAGAAATTGTTGCTCCGATTTGGAGGGAGTGATTATTTGCATTACTTTTGCCGCCGATTACAGAAGCATCTCTCCCGACGCGACAAAGAAACCATCACGAAGAGAGTTAAACTGTACAAGCAAACATTATTATTAACTAACTAATTGTTTCATTCAACATGGATACGATTGAACGCATCACCTTGCAAAAGCTAAGTCAAATCGATTTAGTATCCTTCTGCCTCACCGTGCAGAAAGAGCTTAACGCCACTTCGGCGATTCTGCAGGAAGCCCCTGCACAGTGCAAAACCTTCAGCGAGCTGGTTACGAGAATGGACGAACGTGTGAAGCTTTCCCGAAAGAAAGATCTCACCGAAGCGTTCGCTCTTGCCGACGCCAAGCGCGACCGGGGAGTGAGGGGTTACAGAGGAGGACTCTCCATTTTCAATCATGCCTCGGGTGACGAACTTGCAGCGTATGAGAAGCTACACGATCATTGGAACTTGTATAATTTCACGCCCAACATGGGACGGGTGAAGCAGACTGCGGTGATGCTTCAGTTTCTTCCCGATCTTCGCGACGCCAAGAAGTTGGCCGGTGAAGTGGCTTTGCTGAACCTGACTTCCTACGTCGATATGATGGAAGAGGGCAATAACGAAGTGATCAAACTGGAAGAGGAGGCCAATCATGCCGCCTCTCAAACGGTGGTGGGCGAAACGAAAGCTATTGCAAACGCGCTGATTGAGGCCTATCACGAACTCATCAAGATAGTGAATGCACTCATCACGCTCCGGGGCGAAGCGAAGTTTGCCCGGTTTCGCGACTACCTCAATTCGGTGATTGTGGTGTATAAGCGGCGAATACTCGGCCAAAAAGTTTCGCATGCGGGAAGTGGAAATACAGATACCCATCCGGGCGACAACGGTAATTCCGGAGATGAGGAGGAGGAGCCTCCTCAGGGATAACAAATTTCTCTGATGGTTAAGGGTGAATAGGGATGCGGTTGTTTGGCTGCGTCCCTATTTTTTTCAATCCTCCTCCACCATCCAGCGCCCCACGGTGCGCTCTTTTTCCGAGAATTCCGCACCCACTTTCACCACCCTGCGACCTCCGGCCGAATAAGGAATGGCATATCCCTTATCGTTGATCTGTGCCAATGCTTCTTCGGCCGTGCCGCTACCCATCATCTTAAACTCGAAGACATAAACCGTATGTGGAAGGGTTACCACTAAATCGGCGCGACCTTGCGCGTTCTGCACCTCCATTTGTGCCACTTCACCCATCAACGAAAACAGCGCAAAGCAAATCGATTGGTAGTAATACTCATCGCGGCGCTCTTGACTCACCGAATAGGGTATGCTGGCAAAAAGTGCTTTCAAGCGATTCATGAAACCATCCACATCGCCATTCCGCAAATCCCGAACAAACAAGCCGGAGGCAAAATCAGATTCTTTATAGGTGGGCACATACACAGCAAGCAGCTCCTTATAGAAACCATACTTCACCTCTTCATTGGGAATGCCCAAGACGTAGAGATTGATGTCGGCCTCGAAGCTTTTGATGGTAAGATAACCGCTTTGATAAAGAAACGGAATCAGATTATCCGATTCGATGCGATAGTTGTAAAGCTCATCGGCCGAGGCATAGATTCCGTTTTCAATTTTGGGAACGGAATAACGACCGGTTTCGAGTTGTCGAATCAAGGCCGTTGGCGTGCCGGTTTGGAACCAGTAGTTATCATATTCGCCACTCTTTAGCACATTCAATACGCTGAACGGATTGTAAATATCCGCACTCTTTCGTGCAAAATGATAGCCGTCGTAGCGTTTCTTCATCTCGGCAACCGCCTGGTCGTAGGTCTGATGGTTGTTTTCGGCCAACGCATGCAATTCCGGTTGAAAGTTGGCCAGCAGTTCCGCTTCGGTTATTCCGCAAATGCCCGTATAAGGTGCTCGTATGCTGATATCTATCAACTGATTGAGTTTACTAAATACATTCACCTGCGAGAATTTGGTGATGCCGGTGAGCAGTACAAATTGCAGATGCGGATCGGCCGTTTTCAGCACGGCATAAAAGCCGCCTAAATCTTTATGAATGGAATCGTGAAGCAGGGGATTATCCAGCGAATCGAGCAGCGGCTTGTCGTATTCATCAATCAACACCACCACTTTTCGGCCGGTTTGTTGATGCGCCCGCTCTATCAATCCCACCAGACGACTTGCCGGAGTGCTTTCAAAAGTGTTCTTTCCCCACTGCTGCTCCAATTTCTGCAGATTGGTTTCCAGCACATTTCTGAAAGTATCCATGTCGACCGATGTGCCTGCCGTATTCATATCCAGGTGAAACACCGGATATTCCATCCACTCTTTTTCCAGTTCAGCGATGGCCAACCCTTCGAAGAGCTCTTTTTTCCCTTGGAAATAGGCTTTGATGGTGGAGAGTAGCAGGCTCTTTCCGAAGCGGCGCGGACGGCTCAGAAAGTAAGGCTTTCCTTCGGTGGCCAATTGATAGATATAAGCGGTCTTATCTACGTACAAGTAACCACCTGTACGTAATTCTTCAAAACTCTGTATGCCGATGGGCAATTTTCTACGGGTTTCCATCATCGTTGCTGCTGTTTGTTACGGCAACAAAGATACAAAGGTTTGGGGAATGGGCAAGAACGATGGGAACGATTGATAAAAGGCGTTGCCTATTTAGTCTATTGGATAGAAACTGTTACTTACGATTTCGCTAAAAGTAGTCAGTAGCATTTCGCGTTGCGGATTAGACACCTTTAGTAACATAGATACATACAGCAAATAATTCTCCGTTTTAATGGAAGCATCGTATTTTATGAGTGAGCCATCGTTGTGCCTTATAAACCATTTAGAGAACAATTTTTCTCGTTTCTTTTCTTTCCCGTCTGTTGTGTCACAAACCAGTATGATAGCGCGGTCTTCATTCAAAAAGAACACTTTTAAGATAGATACAATTGTAGCCGCTATCCCATTGTCAATAGGATGCGGGGTTGCTGTTTCCGCTTCTATATTGAAAGCATAAACATTGGAGAATAAAGGATGATAGATGGACGCATCAATAAAATAAGCATGGTACTTAATGCCATGCTTTGTTACGAAAAAATAATCCCATTCTCCCTCTTTTATTATTTTATATAGGGGTTGCAAACTTAATTCCGCGTTTTTCTGCCAATGTTTTTATATCACCTTTCTCTTGTATACATTTACGTATAGCGCGTTTGTCTTCCAATATTCGTTGAAAGACAGAACTCTTTTTGGTGGGGGGTATATGATTCGTTTGCATGATAGTATCTTGATTATTACTGCGTACAAATATAAGAACTATTTCTAAAATAACCCTTTAAATAGGCTATATTTTTAGGTGAATCAATCAAAACTCTGTATGCCGATGGGCAATTTTCTACGGGTTTCCATCATCATGGTTGCTGTTTGTTACGGCAACAAAGATACAAAGGTTTGGGGAATGGGCAAGAATTGCCTACCTTAGCATCACCAATTATAAAACAAAATTCTAAATGAGATATGAAAGAAGAATTAGCTAAATGGTTGTTGGACGTTTTGAAAGGAGCATGATATGACCGGAAATGAAATTGGATTCCTTATTATGGGTGGGATAGTTATTCTTATTTCAGTGATAAGTGTACTATATTTCACAATCCAAAATAGGCGAGGGAATAAAATGGTGAAATAGGGTAATTACGCAGCGAAGCTGCTGTAAGTGCAAAAACAAAAAAACCGCCCGCTCTTTCAAGATAAGAAAGAACGGGCGGTTTTGGTTTGTGCGCCTCTTCGGGCTACGCTACTTCCACAAGTAATGTGGAACGAACAGGTATTTAAGCGCGAAGAGAAGTTTTTTCAGGGAGCGATGATTCGCCATAGCGTAAGAAATATGATTTTGAAATACTCCTTTACGGAATGGTGATGCAGGTATCGCATATTGTGCTCTATCTTGGCCGGCATGATCTGCTCAATATAGACGCTGTCGGGATCGTTGGCTTCTCCGAGCAGCCGGTTTTCATCGACATACAAAATGGAGGCGTAATCGGTTATACCCGGTCTTATGCTGAGTATTTGCCGTTGCCCGGGAGTGTATAAATCTACGTATTTGCGCACTTCCGGACGCGGTCCCACCAAACTCATATCTCCTTTGAGCACATTGAAGAGTTGCGGCAGTTCATCTAATTTGTATTTGCGAATGAAGCGCCCGATGCGCGTGATGCGTGCATCGTTTCCAATGGTGATCAATCCCTGTTTATCGGCTCCTGTGCGCATCGAGCGAAACTTGTAAAGCAAAAACTCCTTTCCGTTTCTTCCCACACGCAGCTGCTTGTAAAAACCGCCTCCCCTACTCTCTAAACGAATGGCGATATAGAGCAGTAGGAACAGCGGCGAAAGCACCACGATTCCCAGCAGGGAAAAAACCACGTCACAGAAACGAATCATACGCCGCTCGCAACAGTTTGATAGGCCTCTTGCACGGTGGATATAATGTAGCGCAAAGCCTCTTCGTCCAACTGCGGATAAACCGGCAGCGAGATTTCTGCCTTGTAATTGGCATAAGCCTGCGGAAAGTCATGGATGTCGTAACCCAACGATTTGAAGAACGAAAGCATGGGCATGGGGATAAAGTGTACATTCACGGCCACCTCGTGCCTCGCAATTTCATCAATCATCCGGTCGCGTTGTGCCTCCGTGAAGTTGCGGATGCGCAAGGCATAGATGTGATACGAACTCTCCCGCTCTCCGTCGCTGCTCGGCGGAAGGATGGCCCACTCGCACCGGCTGAAAGCTGCATTGTATGTTTCAAACACCCGCTTTCGTTCTTTCAACAGTTTGGGATATTCGCGGATCTGTGCCAATCCGATGGCGGCATTCACATCCGCCATATTGATTTTCATGCCCAATCCCACAATGTCATACTTCCATCCTCCGGCTTTTGATTTCGAGAAGGCATCTTTGGTTTGGCAATTCAAACTCATCTGGTGCAGCTCGTGATAGAGTGCGGCATTATCAAACGGCAGCGGAAGATTCAGACAAATGGCTCCCCCCTCGGCCGTTGTGATATTTTTTACGGCATGTAGCGAGAAAATAACAATGTCGGTTTCGCTTCCCGTATGCTGATGGTTTCGATAGCGCGCGCCCAACGAATGAGCCGCATCGCTGATTACCACAATGCGTCCCAGCTTTTCTTGAACGGGAGAATTGGGTTGATACCGTTGCTTGATTTCATCTTCCTGCACCAGCTTCATAAGCTGTTCGTAGTTGCAAGGCCATCCGGCTATATCCACCGGAATGATGGCTTTGGTTTTCGGCGTAATTGCTTTTCGAATCGCAGCAAGTGAAACATTGAAGTCGTCGGACGAATCCACCATCACCGGACGCGCACCGGCATGCAACACGGCCAAAGCGGTGGCACTATAGGTATAGGCCGGCACAATCACTTCATCATCGGGTTTCACGCCCAACCAACGCAACATCATTATTGCACCGGAAGTCCACGAGTTGACGCAAAGTACCTCTTGCGTGCTTGAAAACTTCTTTATTTCTTCTTCAAGTGCTTTCACTTTGGGACCAGAGGTGATCCAACCGGAATGAAGAGAGTCTATCACTTCGTAGACTACGGATTCGTTGATGAAGGGGGGAGAGAAGGGGATTTTCATGAGATAATATACTGTTCCTTTATTGATTGCTTTTGTTGTGAGGATGAAGAAACTTACTATAACGTGAGCCCGATACCCGAAGAGGCACCGGTCACAAGGATTCGCTTTCCCTCGAGAGAGAAAGGATTATAAGATTGTAACAGGGATATCAGCTATGTATAATCATGTAATTAGACCAATGAATCAAAGAATATGTCCATTTCCTCTTCGGTTATGCCCTTACCGCTACGAAACGAGTCTACTGCTGCTTTTAAACGAGCGTCCTTTTCTGCTTCCGAGAATTGTCCGGGCAAAAATGACTTATCGACTCCTTTTCGATTGGAATATGACTTCGCAAAAAGCGAACCGCCGCTTCTGTATGCCACCGTCGGATCATGTACAACCTGCTTTTCGGGTTCTATGGGGAAATAGGTCTTTGTTTGCTTCATAATGAATCTAATTTGTTTAGGCGAAAGTAGGCATATTCATCGGAATACTAAAGAAAAAGTAGAAGAAGAGTTATTCGTTGGCAAGAGCCTCATAGTGAGTGCTTACTGATTCTATATACTATCGCGCAGTATATCCACCATCAATTATCAAATTCTGACCGGTAACCCATCGAGAAGCGTCACTCAACAGATATATGCATAGATTTGAGACATCCGATTCCACTCCAATGCCCAAAGGAAATCCATCTAACCTCTTTTTTACATCTTATTCAGATAGTGAATGGAGAACATCTTGCATTAATGGAGTAAGTATTGTACCCGGTGAAATACTGTTAACGCAAATATTTCGTTTGGCAAACTCTAAAGCCATAGGTCGAATAGCGCTTGTTATAGCCCCTTTTGATGCGGCATATGCAGCTAAACCTTTTCTCCCTACAATAGAGGAGATCGATGCTATCAAAACTATATGACCTCCATTATTGAAGTATTCTTTGTTGCTAAAATGATGAATGAATTCAAATGCACTAATAGCATTTACGCGATAAATCTTTTCATAATCATGATAAGATAGCAATTTTACAGGCAAGGTTTTTTCAATACCAGCTGCATGAACAAAACCATCAATTTTTCCATGTTCGCATACAATCTTGCTTATAAAGTCCTTAATAGATTCAATAAGGCATAAATCAAAGGAATAATAAAAATGTTCCGAACCGGATAACATGCACAATGTTTCTTGAAGTCGCTCCTCGTTGCGAGCAACAAGAATTAAACGCGCCCCCATTTTAGAACAATCAATCGCACATTGCCGACCAATACCGGAAGAAGCCCCAGTCACTACAATCGTTTTACCACTAAGTGAGAAAGGATTAAATGAATCCATTAAACTTCAACAATATCGCTAATTCTACAATCCACAAATGGAATAATGGCATTTGCCCATGTCATACCTACGCCAAAGGCGCATAATAGCAGAAGCTTCTGACCATGCAATGCGCTTTTTAGCTCGCTAACAATTGTCAAGGGGACAGATACGGAAGATGTATTTCCATATTTAGCAATGGTCGACGGAATTTTAGACGCATCTAATTTCATCTTTTTAGATAGATAGCCATTTATAAAGCTATTTGCTTGATGAAATACATAGTAATCTATATCTTCTATGTTTGCCTCTGCATAGCTGACAAGACTTTTAATATCTTTGGGTATTTCTCGAATAACAAAGTTAAATACATCCCCGCCATTCATATAGCCTTGTTCATCGGAACGAATATTACCATATTCATCCACAACCCGCTCTTCTAATGTCTCAACAGAACTTGGATTGCGATAGCCACCTCCATTAATCTTTATCAAAGACTCTAAGGAGCCATCCGAATTGAGAGAGAAAAAGCTATCTCCTACTTGATCATTCCGTTCTATCAGAGCAGCAACACCGCCATCCCCAAACAAGAAAGCCGTTCTTCTATCTTTTGGTGAATATACTTTTGAGCGAGTTTCACCATCTAACAATAGGGCTTTTCGTATACCGGTCTGCTGCATCATAGCATAGACGACGCTTAAACCATAAATGAAAGCAGAACAACCCAGATTAATGTCAAAAGCGATTGCCGTTTTAGGTAAGCCCAAACGATGTTGTAGAATAACGGAAGTTGCAGGCATTCGATAGTCCGGAGTCTGAGAAATGAAAACGAGCAAATCAATTTCAGCTCTGTCGATCTTGTTGTCTTTTATTAGTTTCTCAGATGCAGCATAGCATAGATCGGAAGAGCATGTCTCTTTACCTGCAAATCGACGTTCGGTAACTCCAATCTTGTCTACAACCTCTTTTACTTGTTCCGCCGGAAAGAATTCGGTATACTCATAGTTCTTGATCACAGTACGGGGAACTGCTGCTGCCATTGCAGAAATACCTATTCCTCTGTAATGCAGAAAAGCCATCTCTTAATCGATTATAGCATTAAACAAATCTCTCACTGTAGACAGTTGTTTAAAAACTGCATCCGATATTTGTTTGTCATACTTTTCATCTATCATCGCAATGACAGAGAGATAAGCAAGTGAATCCCACTCTTCGTACTTTTTGAATTCATCACTCATGCCGATCTCTCGATCCTCAATTTCTAATACTTCCTTTAGATTTTCAATAAATTCTTGTTCCATAAATATATAAACTAATATTGATACTCCATAATCACTCGCGTCCTACCATCAGGTAGCTTGATGCGTTTTATTTCTTTAGCCCCATTCAATTTATGGAAAGCTAATATTTTCTTGTTACTGGTATCCACCTCTATACACATTCTACTACTTCCGAGTAGTGCACAAATTTGGTGTGTCACTTTATGCATATTAATAGAAGTTTCAGGGTCCTTAATGTTAGGTACCCACGCCCAATATTCCCCTCGGGCACCTGACGCCACAACATACTCACTTTTATTAGAATTCTGTACTGTTATCGAGCGATAGCGCTGATATAGCTTAGGGAGAATATGTGGATATCTTAATATAGATCCGATGGCAGCAAACGCCAATTTCATCTTATTCCTTTTGAGGTAAAGCATTTGTGCTTGTGCATCTAAAGTAGCACTATTAAATCCGACAA
>JAISHB010000116.1 GCA_031262785.1 Prevotellaceae bacterium | reverse complement strand
GTCGGCATCGAAGTAGTGGGCGATGAGTGCCGTAGAGGCGTGTGCACGGTGTGCGGTGCCGAAGGCATCGTTCACGTAGCAGTCGGCATACGAGGCCAGCTTTTTAGTGAATTCCTTCTGGCTCTCTTTCACGGCCTTCTTGGCAGCAGCCTTCTCCTCATCGGTGGCGTCGTCGGCCAGCCCTCTGGGCTTGCCCTCTTCCTCTGCGTAGAAACGCAGGTTCTCGAGCAGCAGTACTTCGCCCGGTTGCAGGGCCGATGCCTTCACGGCAGCCTCTTCGCCGGCACAGTCGGAGGCAAACTGCACTTCCGTGCCCAGCAGTTCCTGCAGGTGGGGCAGGATGTGCTTGAGGGAGAATTTATCGCTTACGCCTTTCGGACGACCCAGATGCGAGCCGATGATCAGGCTTCCGCCGTCGGAGAGAATCTTTTTCAGGGTGGGAAGGGCCGCCCGAATGCGGGTGTCGTCTGTGATGTTGAAGTTTTCGTCCAACGGCACGTTGAAGTCTACACGGACGAAGGCCTTTTTACCGGCAAAGTTGAATTGATCAATTGTCATAATCGTATGTATTTAATAAATGTTAGGGATTACTTGCTATTGCGTGCGCAAAGGTACTACTTAATTTGGATGCCCTTGCGCGCTATCTCATTATTATATAGGCAGAACGGAGCCAATCCGCAGGTTTGACATTGCGGATTGCGTGCCGTGCAGGTGTACCTTCCGTGTAGAATGAGCCAATGGTGCGCCGTGGCCACATCCCGCCGGGGGATATGCTTCATCAGCGCCTTTTCCACGCTCAGCGGGGTGGTACATTGGTCGGAGACCAGCCCCAACCGGTGACTGACGCGAAACACATGGGTGTCTACGGCCATGGCCGCTTCGCCAAACACCACCGACAGCATCACGTTGGCCGTCTTGCGTCCCACGCCCGGTAGGCGCAGCAGTTCTTCCAGCGTGTCGGGCACTTGACCGCCAAACTCGTCCGTCAGCATCCGCGCCGTGGCCACCAAGTGCTTGGCTTTGTTGTTGGGATAGGAGATGCTGCGGATATACTCGAAAATAACCTCGGGCGTGGAGGCGGCCATCACCTCGGCCGAGGGATAGTCCTGAAAGAGCCGGGGGGTAATCAGATTGACCCGCTTGTCGGTGCATTGGGCCGAGAGCATCACAGCCACCAACAGTTCAAAGGGGTTGTGGTAGTGCAGTTCGGTTTCGGCCACGGGACGGTTTTGACGGAACCAGGCCAATATCCGGGCGTATCGCTCTTTGGTAGTCATATTCAGGGGGTGTTAGGAATTATCTCAATTTATAGCGATGGTAATAGGGCGTAACCTTGCCGATAAAGTAGCCGGTAGAGAGCACCGTGAGGCCGGCGCCGATGAGGTAGGCTTTATCGAAGGTGCTGACCTCGGCGATGTATCCCCCCAGCAACAGGCCGATGCCGATGCCCACATCCCACGACGTGAGGTAGGTGGAGGTGGCGGTTCCGCGCTTGCTGTTGGGCGCCAAGTTGACAAACAGGGTGTTGTAGGCCGGGAAAAGAATGCCAAAGCCGATACCCAGCAACAGCGCCACCGCAAAGAACACCACCGTACAGCCCGTCAGGCTCCAGCCGATGAGCTGCGCGCAGGAGGCCAGCAGGAAGAAGCTGATCACAATGAGGTATAATCCCGCCGAGATAACCTCCGTAATCTTGCCCTTGTCGACCATTCGTCCCGAAAAGATGCGCGAGATAGCCATTCCCACCGCCATAAAAGTGAAAAAGAAACCCGTTCCCGCCGTGATGCCGATTTGTTTGGCGTAGACAGCCACGTAGTTGGTGGTCATGCCGTAGGGAATGGAGAGTAGCAACAGCGAAAGGCCGGCGGGGATGCCCTTGACCAAGAAAAAACGGTCGAGCGAGATGGGTTCGCACGGCCTCGCCGTTATTTTCCGCGGAACCTTCACCAAGGAGGCGCAACCTCCGCCCACCAAACAAGAGAAGAGCGAGCAGCCGAAGATAAACGTGTAGCCCATACCCGCATCGTGCAAGAAGAGTCCCGACATTGGTCCCAAAGCCAATCCGATGTTATTGGCCAACCCGTAATATCCCAGCCCCTCACCCCGCCGCGACGAAGGCATGATGTCAATCACCACCGTATTACCGGCCACCGTGACCATTCCGAACGAAACCCCTTGTGCCACACGCAAAAGGATAAACAGGGCGAGCGTGCCCGCCGCAATATAACCGGCAAACAGCGCAGTAAAGACGAAGAAAGCCAGCAAATAGAGCGGCTTACGGGCAAACGTATCGAGTAAATAACCCGAAAAGGGGCGAATGCAAAGCGCCGCCAGCGTGTAACACGACAACACCATGCCCACCAGCGCATGATTGGCATAGAACCTGTCTGTCAAGTAGAAGGGCAGCACCGGCATCATCAACCAAAAACCGTAATACAACAGGAAATTGGCCGCCAGGATGAGGATATAGCCGGGGGTGAAAAGCCTCTCTTTCAACCGCGCTGTTTTAGTAGGCGTATTCAAACTCACGCAAGAAGCGCGTGTCGTTCTCCGAGAAGAGCCTCAGGTCGGTGACCTGATATTTCAGGTTGGTGATGCGTTCCACACCCATGCCGAAGGCATATCCGCTGTAGACCTTACTGTCGATACCGCAATTGTCGAGCACGCTGGGATCTACCATGCCGCAACCCAAGATTTCCACCCAGCCGGTGTGTTTGCAGAAAGGACAACCTTTGCCTCCGCAAAGGTGACAGCTGATGTCCATCTCGGCGCTCGGTTCGGTGAAGGGGAAATAGGAGGGACGCAGACGTATCTTAGTCTCTTCGCCGAACATCTCGCGGGCAAAGAGCAGCAACACTTGCTTGAGGTCGGTGAACGATACGTTTTGGTCGACATACAATCCCTCGACCTGATGGAAAAAGCAGTGCGCCCGGTAGCTGATGGCCTCGTTGCGATAGACGCGTCCGGGACAAATCACGCGGATGGGAGGTTGGGTATTCTCCATGGTGCGAGTCTGCACCGAAGAGGTGTGCGTGCGCAAGATAATGTCGGGATGCGATTCGATGAAGAAAGTATCCTGCATGTCGCGTGCCGGATGGTCTTGGGCGAAGTTGAGCGAGGAAAAGACGTGCCAGTCGTCCTCCACCTCCGGTCCTTCGGCGATGCAAAATCCCAGGCGGGCAAAGAGGTCGATGATTTCATTCTTCACGATGGAGAGCGGATGACGGGTGCCCAGCCGGATGGGATAGGCCGAACGGGTGAGATCAAGCTCGCGGCCACCCGTATCGGCAGCGGCGAACTGCTCCTTGAGGGCGGCAATCTTCTCCTGCGCTTTGGTTTTCAACTCATTTAGCTGCATACCCACCACTTTCTTCTGGTCGGCGGGCACCGCGCGGAAGTCGTTCATCAATTCGCCAATCAGCCCCTTCTTGCTCAGGTATTTGATGCGGAAGGCTTCCACTTGGCCGGCGTCGGAAGCCGTAAATGCTTCTACCTCTTGGAGAAGCTGGTTGATTTTAGTTATCATACTCTTTGTTTAATGTGATAAAAACGGCACAAAATTACGCTTTTTTCTCTTCTCCCTTTAAAAACTTTCGTAGTTTTGTTCCCCACCAATCCACACATTAGATAAAGAGAATGAAGAAGTTAGTCCAACTCCTCCTGCTGGTGAGCGCTGCCTGCGAATTGTCGGCACAAATGCTGCCGCCGCCGGTGCAAGCGACCGCCGTTCAACCGGCAGACACCCTGCAGCGCGATACGGTGAACCGGGAGGGCGGCCAGCTCGAACAGGTGAGTGTGCGTGCCCGCAAGATGGGCACGATGAAGATGCGCAGCAGCCTGCTCAACGAAGAGGTCATCAACCAGACCGAGCTGTTGCGCGCCGCCTGCTGCAACTTGGGCGAAAGCTTCACCACCAATCCGTCGGTCGACGTAAACTACTCCGATGCGGCCACCGGCGCCAAACAAATCAAGCTCTTGGGACTCTCGGGCACCTACGTGCAGTTGCTCACCGAGAACATCCCCAACTACCGCGGCGCGGCGGCGCCCTATGCGCTGGGTTACATCCCCGGCACGTGGATGCAGAGCATCCAGGTGAGCAAAGGCGCGGCCTCGGTAAAGAACGGCTACGAGGCGATGACCGGACAGATCAACGTAGAGTTTAAGAAGCCCCAGCAGCTGGAGGCCGACCTGGTCTCGGCCAACCTCTTCGGCAACACGGCCGGCCGCATCGAAGCCAATGCCGATGCCACCATCGGGTTTCGGCAGGGATGGGGCACCACCCTGTTGCTTCACTACGAGAACGACACCCAAACGCACGATGCCGACGGCGACGGCTTCTTAGATATGCCCCGCGTGGAGCAGTACCACCTGGGCAACCGCTGGACGCACACCGGAGGGCGCACCCTGACCCAATTCGGCGTCAAGGCGCTGCACGAAACCCGCAGCAGCGGACAGACAGCCCACATAGTTCCCGGAGGAAACGATCGCTACACCATCGGCATCCGGACGAATCGCGCCGAACTGTTTGCCAAACACGCCTACCTCTTTAATAAGGAGCACAATACCAACCTGGGAGTGATCGTGCAAGGCACGCTCCACCGGCAGGAGGCCTCCTACGGCCGCCGGCGCTACCACGTCGACCAGCGCACGGCCTACGCCTCGCTGATGCTCGAGAGCGAACTGGATACACAGCACTCCCTCTCGGTGGGAGCAAGCTTCCACTACGATCACCTTGGTCAAGACTACCGCCTGGAGGCCGACGCCTCGCAGCCCCTGCAGCGCGACGTGGAAAAGGAGGCGGTGCCCGGCGCCTACGTTCAATACACCTACAATTTGAACGACCGGCTCGTTGTCATGGGTGGCCTGCGCGCCGATTACAGCAACCGGTACGGCTTTTTCGTCACCCCGCGTGCCCACCTCAAGTACACGCCGGGCGAATCCTTCTATCTTCGCCTTTCGGCGGGCAAAGGATACCGCACCGCCTATCCGCTGGCCGAGCACCACAACCTGTTGGCCGGCAGCCGCCGGATGCAAATAGAGGCCGACTTGCAGCAAGAGCAGGCCTGGAACTACGGCGCAAGTGCATCCGCCTACCTTCCGCTCGGAGGCAAGACGCTTCAGCTCAACGTGGAGTATTACTACACCGATTTTCATCGGCAAGTGGTCGTTGACATGGAGAGCGAGGCGCACGCCATCTTGTTCTACAACCTGGAGGGACGATCCTACTCGCACTCGTTTCAGGCCGAAGCTTCGTACCCCTTCTTTCGCGGCTTCACCTTGACGGCCGCCTATCGTTTGACCGACGCGCAGACCACCTACCACGGCAAACGGATGCAGAAACCCCTCACTTCCCGGTATAAAGGATTGCTCACCGCCTCGTACCAAACGCCCCTGGGTCTCTGGCAAGCAGACGCCACGCTCCAGCTAAACGGCGGCGGGCGGATGCCCACTCCCTACCAAACCGCCCAAGGCATCCTCTCGTGGCAACCCTCCTTCGGCGCCTACGGACAACTCAGCGCCCAGCTCACCCGCTACTTCCGGAACTGGTCTGTTTACCTGGGCGGGGAGAACCTTACCGGCTTCCGCCAGAGAGACCCCCTCATCGGAGCGAACAATCCGTGGGGGGAAACATTTGATGCCACCATGGTGTGGGGACCGCTACAGGGCGCCAGAGCCTACATCGGCATCCGCTTCAACCTGCCCCGCCACGATCCATAGCCCATCCATTCACCCCAAAGAAAAGAATAGCAATATGAAAAAAAGAGTATTTACCCTGCTGACCGCCAGTCTGCTGGGCGCCGCCACCCTGTTGGCCAAAGAGATCCGCGTAGCCCGCTTCAAAGTGACGCAGATGCACTGCGAAAACTGTGTCAAGAAGATCCGGGAGAACATCCGCTTCGAGAAAGGCGTGAAGGATATCACCGCCGACCTCCGGAGTAAGCTGGTCACCATCACCTACGATGCCGACAAGAACAGCGCGGAGCGGATTGCCGAAGGCTTTGCCAAGTTCCACTACAAGGCCGAGCTGATTGACGAACGCAAACAACCCCAAAAGAAGTGAAACTCTCCCGGATGGATTGGGGACACATTCCCTATGCCGACGCTTGGGAGCGGCAAACCCGGCTCTTCGATGCGTTGGTGCACGCCAAACAGGCGGGCGAACCCTGCCAGAACCGTCTTATCTTTTGCGAGCATCCGCACGTCTACACCCTGGGTCGCAGCGGAAAAGCCGGCAACATGCTCCTGGACGAAGCCGGGTTGCGGGCGCTCGGCGCCACGCTCTACCACATCGACCGCGGAGGCGACATCACCTACCACGGCCCCGGACAAGTGGTCTGCTACCCGATTCTCAACCTCGAGGAGTTCCACCTGGGTCTGAAGAGCTATATTCACCTGCTCGAAGAGGCGGTCATCCGTCTGTGCGAGAGCTACGGCATCGCCGGCGGGCGCCTCCAAGGCGCCACGGGTGTGTGGCTCGAAGGCGGCACCCCCCGCGAGCGTAAAATCTGTGCCATCGGCGTCAGATGCAGCCATTTCGTAACCATGCACGGACTGGCGCTCAACGTCGATGCCGACCTCAACTACTTCAGCTACATCCATCCGTGCGGATTCGTCGATAAAGGAGTTACTTCGCTCAGCCGCGAGCTTGGCCGCCGGGTGAACCCCGAGGAGGCAAAAACAAGATTGAGCGGTTACCTGCAGCAATTGCTTGCCGCGAAACCCTCTGATGCCGGCGCGCCCGGCGCCCGGTTCAATTGTTAATGAGCAGGCTCGGCGCGAGGCGCGCAACGATCGCTTCGTTAAGAAGTGTTAGCGGCGCACGGTGCGCCCGCCTCACTTGTTAATGAGTATGAACGGCGCTGCCCGCGCCCGCGTCACTTGTTAATGAGTATGAACGGCGCCGTCCGCGCCCGGGCCACTTGTTAACGGCTATTAGCGGCGCCGGCCGCGCCCGGGCTACTGGTTAAGGAGTATTGCCGGCGCCGCCCGCGCCGACAAAATTAATCCCTCCGACCCATCATTCTACCGGAAAGATGATTACCTTTGCCTCCCTAATCCAATTAAAATAAGCGAATATATGGCCATGCATACCTGGTTTGAATGCAAAATCCGTTACGAGAAGACCTTGGAAAACGGAATGATCAAAAAAGTGACGGAACCCTACCTGATGGACGCTCTGACCTTCACCGAATCGGAGGCGCGCATCCTCGAAGAAATGACTCCCTACCTCTCGGGCGAGTTCACCGTCTCCGATATTAAACGTGCCAACTACAGCGAGCTATTTTTCGCTCAAGACGAAGATGCAGACCGCTGGTTTAAGTGCAAATTGCTCTTCATCACACTCGACGAGAAGAGCGGCGCCGAGAAAAAAACCGCCACCCAGGTGCTGGTGCAAGCCGCCGACCTGCGCGACGCTGTCAAACGACTCGACGAGGGAATGAAAGGCACCATGGCCGACTATCAGATAGCCTCGGTGGCCGAAACTCCCATCATGGACGTCTTCCCCTACAAAGCCGAATAGATAGAAAAGCGATGAACGTACCCTCCGAACATCTCCTGCAACTGAAAAACGAGCTGCCCGCCGGCGTCACGCTGGTGGCTGTCTCCAAATTCCAGCCCCTCCAAGCCATCCTGGAAGCATACGGCGCCGGGCAACGCCTCTTGGGCGAAAGCCGGGCACAGGAACTAAAGAGCAAACAGGCGCAGCTACCCGCCGACATTCAGTGGCACTTCATCGGACACCTCCAACTCAACAAGGTCAAACTCATCGCTCCCTATGTGGCACTGATCCAAAGCATCGACTCCTACCGCCTGCTCGAAGAGGTGAACCGGCAAGCCCAAAAGAATGGGCGCATCATCGCTTGCCTGCTGCAACTACACCTTGCCCGGGAAGAGAGTAAATTCGGCTTCACCCCGCAAGCTTGCCGCGAGATGTTGGCTTCCGGGCGGTGGAAAGAACTGACCCATATCCACCTGCAAGGGGTCATGGGGATGGCCACCAACAGCGAGGATAGCGAACTAATCCGTTCGGAATTTTGTTCCCTCCACAACTTTTTCCTCCAAGTCAAGCAAGAATTCTTCCCCGGCGACGCCTCGTTCAGCATCTGCTCGATGGGAATGTCGGACGACTATCCCATCGCCATCGCCGCCGGAAGCAATATGGTGCGCATCGGGAGCAAAATCTTCGGAAACAGATAAACAGATAACATAACCCTTATAAATTGAACAAATGGCAACATTAACAACCTCCTTCGCGGGAATGGAATTAAAAAACCCGATTATAATCAGCAGTTCCGGGCTAACGGAAAGTGCCGAGCGAAACCAGCGCTTCTACGAAGCGGGCGCAGGCGCCATCGTGTTGAAATCGCTCTTTGAAGAACAAATCATGCTCGAGGCCGATTGGTTGGGCGACCCCACCATGTATCCCGAGGGAAGCGATTACTTGGTGGAGTATCTGCGCGAACACAAGCTCTCGGAATACCTGGCGCTCATCGAGGAGACCAAAAAGGTGTGCCACATCCCCGTGATTGCCAGCATCAACTGCTACCACGATGCCGAATGGGAAGAGTTTGCCGGAAAAATCGAAGAAGCCGGAGCCGATGCCATCGAAATCAACATCCTGGCGCTGCAAACCAACCTGCAAACCCAATACGGGGTGTTTGAACAGCGCCACATCGACATCCTCCGACATATTAAGGAGAAGGTGAGCATCCCCGTCATTATGAAGTTGGGTGACAACCTGACCAATCCTGTAGCCCTCATTGACCAACTCGCTGCCGGCGGAGCCGCCGGCGTCGTCCTCTTTAACCGATTCTATCAGCCCGACATCGATATCGAGCGTATCAAACATATCACCGGAAACGTTTTAAGCACCGAAATGGAGTTGGCGCGCACACTTCGATGGGTTGGCATAGCCTCGGGGACGGTAAACAACATCGATTATGCCGCATCGGGAGGAATTCACTCGCTCGGCGCGCTGGTTAAGGTGCTGTTGGCAGGAGCTTCGGCGGCCGAGATGTGCAGCGTGTTCTATAAGCAAGACGCCAAGAGCCTCATCAATGAATACACAGGCTTTTTGCAACAGTGGATGGAGCGCCAGGGCATGCAAAGCATTGCGCAGTTCAAAGGAATGCTCAACGTCAAGGATGTGAAAGACATTAATATGTTCGAGCGCACGCAATTCATGAAATATTTCTCAGGAAAACAGTAATTTCAATGTGAAACAATAGAGCGTATGAAAAAATTAGTATTGTATCTCTTGATACTCGTCACGAGTATAGGCTATGCCCGGGCACAGCAGAAAGGAACGGCCGAGATCAAGTTCGACCAGACCAGTTTCAACTTCGGAACCTTCTCGGAAAATAATCCGGTAGTGAGTCACGTCTTCACCTTCAAGAACGAAGGAGATGCTCCGTTAGTCATTCATCAAGCGGTGGCCTCGTGCGGCTGCACGGTGCCCGAATTTACCGAAGAACCGGTGATGCCCGGAAAGACGGGCACGGTGAAAATCACCTACGACGGTACCGGCAAATATCCGGGCAAGTTCAAGAAGTCGATTACCTTGCGCACCAACGCCAAAACCGAGATGTTGCGCCTCTACATCGAAGGTAATATGACCCCCAAAGACGAAAAATAAGCATTTGTCGCTCAACGAAAGAAGGAGAAACCGACGGTTTCTCCTTCTTTCGTTGAGGCAGGATACAAAAAAGTTGCAGAATATGTCGCGCAAACCATATTATTCCGTATTTTTGCTGTCGACGAATCGTCACCCCATCCTGCTATCGTAATATCGTATCCTATCGTATAACCGTTTAAGACACCCTATCAATAAATGGAAAAGATTTCAGAAGAAACGGAAAAAACTACCGGCTTGCCCGATAATGCCTTCCGCGAACTCAACCAGGGAGAAACGTATCAACCATTGATGAATGCCGGCAAGACCTATCCCGAAGTCAATTTGTGGTCGGTGTTGTGGGGCATTGCCATGGCCGTGCTCTTCTCGGCAGCCGCGGCCTACCTCGGCCTGAAGGTGGGACAGGTATTTGAAGCGGCCATCCCCATCGCCATCATTGCCGTAGGTGTATCGGGAGCCGCCAAGCGCAAAAAGGCTCTGGGCGAGAATGTGATCATCCAATCTATCGGAGCCAGCTCGGGCGTAATTGTGGCCGGCGCCATCTTTACGCTGCCCGCGCTCTATATTCTGCAAGAAAGCTTTCCAAAAGAGATCACCGTCACCTTCGCGCAAGTGTTTGTCAGCTCGTTGCTGGGAGGCATCTTGGGCATTCTGTTCTTAATACCCTTCCGGAAATACTTCGTCAGCGATATGCACGGCAAATACCCCTTCCCGGAGGCCACCGCCACCACGCAGGTGTTGGTTTCGGGCGAGAAGGGGGGAAGCCAGGCCAAGCCACTACTCTTTGCGGGCATCATCGGGGGGGTATACGACTTTATAGTGGCCACCTTCGGCTGGTGGAACGAGAATTTTACCACCCGCGTATGCGCATGGGGCGAGGTGCTGGCCGACAAAGCCAAGTTGGTATTCAAAGTGAATACCGGAGCGGCCGTATTGGGCTTGGGATATATTGTGGGACTGAAATATGCCGCCATCATCTGCGCCGG
>JAISHB010000058.1 GCA_031262785.1 Prevotellaceae bacterium | reverse complement strand
TGTGCAGACGAACCGTACCTTGCTTAAGTTGAATCCATTGCGAGAGCACGTCGTTGTATTCGTTGATGGTCGTGGTCAGTTCGTCGATGTATTGGTAGCGTTCGGCACGCTGCGGCACATCCGGGGTGAGCGCGAGTTTGTGCACTTCACGAACGATGCGGTCGATGTAGGGCGTCATTCCCTGCACAATGCTCAGGCACACCTTCTTTAAGATGTTTTGCCGCTTTCCCTCGGTAATGTGCTGCTGGTAAATGTAGCGTTGCTTTTCGAGCTGTTTTCGCTGCTCGGTCAGCGTGAGCGCCGTGCGCTCGTTGGCTTGCTCCCAGTCGGAAAACGCATGATGGATGAGTCCCCGCAACTCTTCCAGATAGGCACCCTCCCGTTTCTTGCCCCGTTTATTAATGTACCAGAAGAGCAATCCCACCAGAAAGAATCCGCCGATAACGCCCCAGGTAATCATGTTGAGCCGGCTGATTTCGTCCTGCAATGCCTGGTAGCGACTCTCCAGTTCGCGGTCTTGCCGCGTCTCTTCGAGAATGTCGAGGTAGATGTTGCGGTTGTAGTCGGAATTTGTTTTATCGCCCAAGCCGGCATAGGTCACGCTCAGCTGTTCGCGGATGCGCGAAACACATTCGGGCACCGTGTTGACCGAATCGTTCACGCAAGCGAGCGCCCGCGAAAGCGTGTCGAGCGCTGCCCGGTAGGAGCCGTGCCGGTTCAGGTATCGTCCAATGGTGACGTAGGCGCCCGCAATCTGATAACGGTCGCCGTAGCGCTGAAAAGAGGCGAGCGCCTGCTGACCCAACCGAAACGGAAGCAAACTATCCACCGGTGCCAATTGATTCAAGGCATGCGAACGGCGGTGCTGCAGGTACGCAAACGTGGCGGGTGAGAGCAACAGATTGGCCAAGCCCTGGGCGGCATTTCCCTCGAAGTAGAGGTAATCGCCGTGCGATGCCGTGCGATAGGTGGTAAATAATTCATCAAACTCAGCCACCCGCCGCTCTTCGGCCGTCGCTCCGTCACACAACTGCGAGGCGGCGCGTATGTAGTGATAATAAAGCAATTGATTGGTATCGGGAAGCAGCTGGTCGACCTCCACCCGGTTAATCGCCTCCACAGCTTGCGGACGTTGCTGAAGGTAGTAGTAATAGACGGCCGATACAATCTGAAACTCCGAGCGGGCATATATCAACCGGCGTCGTTCGTGCCGCTCCAGAAACAGGTTCTGGTCTTCGTCGATGCGTTTCATCCGGCGGATGGCACTGTTGCGATAGTCGTAAAACGATTTGTTGAGCGCCATGCGTTGGCACACTTTCATCATACCCACGTCGGCAATGAGCAGTTCCAATTCGTTTTGGGTCAGGGAGTACACCTCTTTATAATAGGCACGGGCACCTTCGAAATCCATCTTCATGAAGGCGCAAAAGGCCAGTGCATTTGCCGCCTCGGCCTTTCCTTGCGTGTAGAGCGTTACCGCGTGATAGGCTTGACGGGCTGTACGCACGGCCTGGTCTAAATCTTTATAGCGCCAGGTGTAAGAGAGGTGATTGAGCGAGTCGAGGCGACGTACCTCGCCGGCCGGCGCCAGATTCACGCAGGAACAGAGTGCGGAAGCTATCCAAAGAGCCGGCAGCGAAGCCCGCAAAAAGAGGCCATACCCGAGAGGTTTCATGCGGACAAAACTACGAATAAATATGCTTCGTCCAGGCGTATTATTCCGAAAATTCATACCTTTGCACTCGTTAATCAATCACGGTTACTCCCAAACCCCTTCGGATTCACCAACTATACATACCTACTCTAATGAGCGATACAGAACCAGTAATGGTTTTCTCGGGAACCAACTCGAGATACCTTGCCGAGAAGATTTGCACCCATCTGGGACATCCACTCGGAAAGATGAATATCACGCACTTCGCCGACGGTGAGTTTGCCGTTTCGTACGAAGAATCTATTCGCGGTGCCCACGTCTTTCTTGTTCAATCCACCTTTCCCAATTCCGACAACCTGATGGAACTCTTGCTGATGATTGATGCAGCCAAGCGGGCTTCGGCGCGCAGCATCATCGCAGTGATTCCCTACTTCGGATGGGCACGCCAAGATCGCAAGGACAAACCCCGCGTCTCCATCGGAGCCAAATTAGTGGCCGACCTGTTGTCGACCGCCGGTATCGACCGGTTGATAACCATGGATTTGCATGCCGACCAGATTCAGGGCTTTTTCAATATTCCGGTAGACCATCTCTACGCCTCGGCGGTCTTCCTCCCTTATATTGAATCGCTCCATCTGCACAACTTGGTTCTCGCCACTCCCGACGTAGGCGGATCCAAGCGCGCCAGCACCTTCTCGAAATACTTGGGTGTGCCGCTGGTGTTGTGCAACAAGTCACGCGAGAAAGCAAACGAAGTGGCGCACATGCAAATCATCGGCGATGTGGAGGGACGGAATGTAGTGCTGGTCGACGACATTGTAGATACGGCCGGAACCATCACCAAGGCGGCCAACATTATGTTGGATGCCGGAGCGCTTTCGGTACGTGCCATTGCCAGTCACTGTGTGATGTCGGACCCCGCTTCGCAGCGGGTGGACGAGTCGGGACTCACCGAGATGGTTTTCACCGACAGCATCCCCTACTATAAAAAGTGCGACAAGGTGAAACAACTGAGCATTGCCGCCATGTTTGCCGAAACCATCCGACGGGTGGTAACCAACGAATCCATCAGCTCGCAATACATCATTTAAGATCGTTTGCACCGGTGCACCCGGGTTTCAGGGCGGCACCCGTATGATACATCCCTTTTCCGACGCGGATACCACGGACCACAAAGCATGCTTTACTCCGGGTATTCCGTGTCGTTTTCATTTAGAACCAACTCACTCAAAAACAATTCCGTATGATGACAATAGACCAACGAAGCCAACTCATCGAACTGATTCGCCGCGAAGTGGTACCGGCCATAGGCTGTACCGAACCGATGGCCGTCTCGCTTTGCACGGCGCGCACCCGCGAAGCATTGGGACAACTCCTCCCCGACCAAATAGAGGTCTGTTTAAGTGCCAACGTATTGAAAAACGCCATGGGCGTGGGCATTCCCGGAACCAGCGGGATGATTGGCCTGCCCATTGCCGTTGCCATGGGAGCGATTGGCGGCAAATCGGCCTACGGCCTGGAAGTGCTCAAAGATTGCACCCCGCAAGTGGTGGCCGAAGCCACCCGATTGGTTGCGCAAGGGTGCATCCGCATCGGTTTGAAGGAAGATACGCGGGAGAAACTCTACATCGAAGTGACCTGCCGCGCCGGTACACACCGGGCGCGCTCCATCATCAGCGGGGCACACACCCGATTCGTTTGGATCGAGCGCGACGGAGAGCCGCTCTACACCTTGGCCGAAGAACCCGGCTCCGGCGCGGCTGCCGTCGGCGACGAACCCACCCTGAATCTGCGCATCGTCTACGACTTTGCCACCACCGCACCGCTGGAGGAGCTGCGTTTCATCCGCCAGGCAGCCATCCTGAACAAACAGGCTGCGGAAACCTCGCTTCGCGGGGGAACCTATGGTCACTCCTTGGGAAAAACGCTCATCGGCACCGCCCCCAGAACGAGCGACGACACCCTACTACGCATCTTAAGCTACACCTCGGCGGCCTGCGACGCCCGCATGGCCGGCGCCATGATTCCGGTGATGAGCAACTCGGGCAGCGGCAATCAAGGCATTGCCGCCACGCTGCCGGTGGTGATTTACGCCGAGCAGCACCAGGCCACCGACGAACAACTCATTCGCGCACTCATTCTCAGTCACCTCACCGCCATCTACATCAAGCAACACCTGGGTCGACTCTCGGCCTTGTGCGGGTGCGTGATTGCCTCCACCGGAAGCAGTTGCGGCATTACGTATCTGATGGGAGGAGGCTACCAGCAGGTGGCCGCAGCCGTCAAGAACATGATTGCCAACCTCACCGGCATGATTTGCGACGGTGCCAAGCCCAGTTGCTCGCTCAAGGTGGCCAGTGGCGTTTCCACCGCCCTGCTTTCGGCCTTGTTGGCCATGAATGGAAAGTGTGTGACCTCGGCCGAAGGCATCATCGAAGAGGATGTGGATAAAAGCATCCGAAACCTCACCCGAATTGGTTCGGAAGGAATGCAGGAGATTGATAAAATGGTTTTGGATATGATGATCCATAAAGGAGAATCGTAGCACAGCCCCCCACCCCGAACAAACCAAACTGTTTCACAGCAGGCAACGCCCCGGCCGCTGTGAAACAGTTTTGTTTTATGGTAGCGACGCCGTCGCCAAGGCCAAACATTTTTGTTTCATCGTAGCGACGCCGTCGCCAGGGCAAAACAGTTTTGTTTCAGAGTAGATGACCCCACCAGCGGAGCCAAACGGTTCTATTCGAGGAAGCGCGCACTCAATTCGCCGTAGGCATCAATGCGGCGGTCGCGCAAGAAGGGCCACCAACGCCGAACCTGTTCGGACCTGTCCAGATTCACCTCCACCACCAAGTTTTGCTCTTCCCGGGCAGCGGCGCGCGCCAGGAGTTCGCCCTGCGGACCGGCTACAAAGCTGTTGCCCCAGAATTGCGTGCCTGCGGTCAATCCCGAGGGGTCGGGTTCGTGGCCGGTGCGGTTTACCGCAATCACGGGCAAGCCATTGGCCACGGCATGGGCACGCTGAACGGTGATCCAGGCGTCCAACTGACGCTGTTGCTCGTCTGCATCATCGGCGGCCGACCAGCCGATGGCCGTGGGATAGATGAGCAGGTCGGCGCCACGCAAGGTCATCAGGCGGGCGGCTTCGGGATACCATTGATCCCAGCAAATGAGTACGCCCAGCCGTCCCACGGAGGTTTGGATGGGATAAAAGCCGGTGTCGCCCGGGGTGAAATAGAACTTTTCGTAGTAGCCCGGGTCGTCGGGGATGTGCATTTTCCGGTAGATGCCGGCCACACCCCCGGGTTCAAATACCACGGCAGTGTTGTGATAGAGTCCGGGCGCCCGCTTCTCGAAACAGGTGGTCACCAACACCACTCCCTGCTCGGCGGCCATGCGGCGAAACCGACTTTGTTTGATTTCATCCAGCGAGGCGGCCAAATCAAAATGGGCAACCTCTTCCGCCTGGCAGAAGTAGGGATAGTGTTGCAACTCTTGCAGCACCACCAATTGCGCGCCCCGGCGGGCGCAGGCAGAGACGTTTTCTTCGATGCGCCGGATGTTTTCGTCTGCATCGGCACCGTTGGCCTGCTGGACAAGTCCGACTTTCAGGGTTTTCATATTTTCAAGTGTATGTTAGCGATGTTCTTTTCGGAAAGTACTCCTTCGGGGTATTGCATGGTGGCGCAATGAAGGGATCCATGCTGGCGGATGAGTACGCGGCAGTCGATGCCAATAACCCGACGGGGGGCAAAGGCTTGTTGCAACAGCCGCAAAGCGCGGCCGTCGCTCAGAGGCTGTCCGTAGGTTGGAACCAATACGGCCGAGTTGAGAATGAGGAAGTTGGCATAGGTGGCAGGAAGGCGTTCGCCCTCAAAATAGACAGGCTCGGGCAAGGGCAACGGAACCAGTCGATAAGGGGCGCCGTCGGGGGTGCGGAAGCTTTTCAACTCCTCTTCCATGGCCTGCAACTCGTCGTAGTGCGAATCGGAGGCATCCGTGCACTTGGCGTAGGCAATGGTGTTGTTTGGGCAGAAACGGGCAAGGGTGTCGATGTGTCCGTCGGTATCGTCGCCCTCGAGGTGACCGTGCTCCAACCATAACACGCGTTTGCAATGCAACTCTTCGAGCAGGAGACGGGTCAGTTCGTCCCGGGAACAGTCGTCGTTGCGGTTGGGCGAAAGCAGACATTTGGTCGTGGTAAGCAAGGTGCCCGCACCGTCGGTCTCGACCGATCCGCCTTCCAATACCACGTGCTGGCGGGAGCGGAACACTCCCCTCAGGCATCCCGAATCATGGCAAGTCCGGCTAATCAGATTGTCTTTGTGGGCGGGAAACTTCAATCCCCATCCGTTGAAACGAAAGTCGAGCAGCAACGGCTTGCCCCGCCCTACGAGCGTCAGGGGGGCATGATCGCGCGCCCAGATGTCGTTGGAGTCACATTTGAGCAGCAGTACGCGGTCGGGTTGCACGTAGGGGTGAATCCGGCGAACCGTCTCCAAGGGATTGGCAGAGACAATCAACACGCGCTCGTAGCGACTGATGGCACCGGCTATCCGCGACAAACAATCCTCGGCTTCTTCGAGGTAATCCTGCCAATCGCTGTTTGCATGCGGCCAGGTAAGCTGCACGCCGCTTTGAGATTCCCACTCGGCAGGGAATCGGTAGCACGGCTGGGGCAAACTTTTCATCGCCAGGCTCAACTGGGGCGATCGAAGAACGGATTTTTACTCGAGGCACTCACCGGAAGGGCAAATACCGTGTAGCAATCGGGTAACCAGCCAAGGCACTGGGCGGCCAAGCCGGCGGAGAACATCACACGGGTGTCTACGCGCAAGTCGGCTGCCATTGAACAGGCCGAACCCAGGGCGATGCCTACATCAACCGAATTGAGCACGCACGGCACGCCCTTAGGGCGCGCCCCGCAAGTATCGTATCCGCAGTGTCCGCAATTCAGTCCTTGTGCTCCCGTGCGGGTTCCGACAAGCACGACACACTCGGCCATGCGTATGTTCGAAGCGTCCCGAAGGAAAAAAGGGAGGTTGCGCGTGGCCGCCATTTCTTCCATGCAGCGCGCCAGCACGTCTAAGTGTTCGTCACTTACCAGGATGGTTTCAATCAGGTCGACGCCTTTGGCCTTGGGTGCGGTGCGGGCTGCGGTCATCAGTTGACGCGCCACGGCCATGACGTGGCTGTGGCGCGCATCTCGTTCGTTTTGTATCATATCATAGGGGATTATTTGCGTGTAAAGAGAGCGCTGACTCAAAAGCTATTGGAGGCAGAGCGTGACGATGCTGGCCGGGGGCATTTTCACCGTGAGCGTCTCTTTGGCGAGTTTGGCTCCGTTAAAAACGGCCGGTTTGACCGCATCGGGTTGCTCGAATGTATTGTGATCGGTGAGGTTGGCCGAGGTGAGCACCTCGCCGCTGACCGATTTCACCCGCATGCCCGAGAGGTTGACGCTGATGAGCTGTTCTTCGGTGGCGTCGATATTCGAGAGCGAGAGGTGTATTTTTCCGGCTTGGTCTTTCGAGGCGGTGGCACTGAGTAGCGGAACGGTGCGGCCATCGCGCACGGGCATTTGCGTACAGCTTATATCGAGCGGAAGATAGGTGGCGTCTTGATGCACATTGTACATTTTGAACACATAGTAGGTGGGGGTCAATACCATCCCACCCTGCGGATTGGTGAGGATCATCGACTGCAAAACGTTTACGATCTGTGCGATGTTGGCCATCTTCAGCCGGTCGGTGAACTTATGGAAAATGTCTAAGGTGGTGGATGCCACAAAGGCATCTCTCATGCTGTTTTGCTGATAGAGGTGTCCGCGTACGGTGCCCTCTTCCTCATCCCACCAGGTGCCCCATTCGTCGAGCATCAATGCGATGCGTTTTTTGGGGTCGTATTGATCCATGATGGCGCAATGACGCCGAATCACCTCTTCTATTTCGCGGCACTTACCGATGGTCCAGTAATAATCCTTGGTCGAGAATCGGGTGGCGGCTCCTTTGCTTCCGTGCCATCCGGCCACGGTATAGTAATGAAGCGATAGCCCCTGCATGCGGCTTCCCACTTGTTGCATGAGCACCTTTGTCCAGTTGTAGTCGTAATCGCTGGCGCCGCTGGCTACCTTGAACAGCCGGTTGCCATCGTAGTTGCGGCAGTAGGTGGCGTAACGCCGATACAAATCGGCGTAATATTCGGGACGCATATTGCCGCCGCATCCCCAGCTTTCGTTCCCCACGCCGATATACTTCACTTTCCATGCTTTGTCTCTGCCGTTTTGCCGACGCAGACGTGCCATGGGTGAATCACCTTCGCTGGTCATGTATTCCACCCACTTGGCAAGCTCTTCAACAGAGCCGCTGCCTACATTGCCGCTGATATAAGGTTCGCATCCAAGCATTTCGCACAAATCAAGAAACTCATTTGTGCCGAAGCTATTGTCTTCGATGGTTCCTCCCCAGTTGGTATTTACCATCTTGGGACGCTGGTGGCGCGGTCCGATACCGTCCATCCAGTGATATTCATCGGCGAAACAGCCTCCCGGCCAACGCAAGACGGGAACTTTCAGCGCTTTGAGTGCATTGAAAACGTCGGTACGATAGCCTTTGATATTGGGGAGTTGCGACGATTCGCCCACCCACAATCCACCGTAGATGCAGGTTCCCAGATGTTCGGCAAATTGCCCGTAGATCTCTTTTGGAATCACGTGAATGCCTTGGTCGGCGTGTAGGTTGATGGTGGCACGTTGTTGTGCCGGAAGATAGGCGGTTGCCGTTAGGAGCAATCCGCACAGGATGAGTTTGTTGTTCATGGTGCTGTTTACTAATTGATATTGTTTTTCAGCACAAAGGTAGTTGATATTTTGAATTTAACAGAAATTACATTCATAAAGTAGCTATATTTGCGGGAATAAAAAAATTCTATTCCACCTGATCATGCAAGAAATTCATCTTCAATCTATCGGACTGATGTCGGGCACCTCGCTCGACGGATTGGATGTTTGTTGCTCCACCTTTCACCGCAAGGCCGATGGAAAGTGGAGCTTTCACATCGATGCCGCACGCGGCTACACCTATCCCGACCCGCTCAAAGAGAAGCTCGGTGCGGGTGCACAACAAATGTCCGCTTTGGAATTTATCACCTTTCACAGTGCTTACGGACGTTTCTTGGGTGAACGGGTCAATGATTTCCTGGCCGAGTTCGAGGTACATCCCGATTTGATTGCCTCGCACGGACATACCATTTTCCACGAACCGCAGAAGCGTGTCATGTTCCAGATTGGTGATGGCGCTGCCATTGCAGCCCAAACTCACCTGCCGGTTGTTTCCGATTTCCGCCGGCTCGACATCATGCTGGGCGGGCAAGGTGCCCCGTTGGTTCCCATTGGCGATCGGCTGCTCTTTGGCGATTACAGCTATTGCTTGAATATCGGCGGTTTCTCGAACATCTCCATGGAATGGAACGGACAGCGGGTGGCCTTCGATGTGAGTCCGGTAAACTACGTGATTAATCACTATTGCCGGAGCATCGGGCTGGAGTTTGACCGCGACGGAGAAATTGCCCGCAGGGGAACCGTTTGTCTGCCGTTGCTCGAGGAATTGAATGCGTTAGACTTCTACCATCGCACCGGACCCAAATCGCTGGGACGCGAGTGGGTGGAAACGGTGATTTATCCACTCTTGGAGCGTTATCCGCTAACGATGGAAGAGCGGTTGCGTACCTTCTACGAACATGCCGCCTGTCAAATTGCCCGTGTGCTGGAACGCTATCCGGTGCAAAGCGGGGCGTGTACTTTGCTCGTTACCGGCGGCGGCGCCTTCAACCGCTTTCTGGTGGAACGTATCGAAGCGCTCTGCGCTTGCCGGATGGTTATTCCCGACCGGCGCACCATCGAATATAAAGAGGCACTGATATTTGCGTTGCTTGGCGTGCTCTATATGACAGACCAGCGCGGCTGTCTGGCCTCGGTAACAGGAGCCTCGGAAGATAACATCGGTGGAATGCTCTTCAAATGCGGGCGATGAAAACAACCTGGCTTCTCGTCGTTTCCCTTTTCTGTTTCTGTTCCTTTTGTCTCGTCGTTCCAAGTTCTCTCACGGCTCAAACTGCGAAAGACACGTTGCGCTTTCGCATCATGACCTACAATGTAGAGAATCTCTTCGATTGCCGGCACGATTCACTCAAAGAGGACACTGAATTTCTGCCCGATGGCATTCGGCACTGGACGCTCCGGAGATACCACAAAAAGTTGGATAACATTGCCCGTGTGATTGCCGCCGTAGGAGGCTGGCAACCGCCGGCCTTAGTGGCACTGCAAGAGGTGGAGAATGACACGGTGTTGTGCGACCTCACCCAACACACGCCGCTGCGAAGCGCAGGTTATCGCTATGTGATGACCCACTCGTCCGATCGGCGGGGCATAGACGTCGCCCTACTCTACCAGCGCGAATGGTTCAAGTTGCTCTATGCCCGCAGCATTGTTGTCCCAACGACCAACGGCAGGCAAACCTTTCGTCCCACACGCGACATCCTGCACGTGGGCGGACGGCTGCTCAGCGGCGACACACTCGATGTGTTCGTCTGTCACTTCCCATCGCGTGCCGGCGGTGCCAGGCAGACGGAGCCGTATCGTCGGCTTGCTGTTAAACAACTTGTTGGCCTCGTCGATAGTTTGTACAGCCATCGGGAGCATCCGCAGCTTCTTATTATGGGTGACTTCAATGCTCCTTGCAGCCTCCTGCAATCTCCCCGCCTCCACCACCTGCTGGAGGCGAACAAGGAGGTTCGCCGGCGACACACCGGTAGTTATCGCTATCAAGGCCGGTGGGAATTGATTGATCATCTGATTGTCTCGGCAAACATGCTTGCTGTCGATGCCTCTTTGCATGCCGACGATGCACATGCAAGCCTGTTTGAGGCCTCTTTCCTGCTCAGAGAGGACAAACACTACGGCAGTCGTCAACCCCTCCGAACCTACACCGGCAGGCTCTACGAAGGGGGATTCAGCGACCACTTGCCCGAACAGGCCGAATTGACCCTGCTATATTAGCGCCTTTCGGATAAATTCCAGCCCCGTTGTTAAGCGCACCCGTTGCGTGGCCAGGTTGATGCGGATAAATCCCTCGCCGGCCGCCCCGTACATAGTGCCTTCGTTGATTCGCACGTTGGCATCTTCGATCAACTTACGGGCAATGGCCTCGGAGGTCATCTGCAATGCCCGGCAATCAATCCACGCCAGGTAGGTACCTTCCAGTGGAACCACCTTGA
>JAISHB010000061.1 GCA_031262785.1 Prevotellaceae bacterium | reverse complement strand
GTCGGTGAGCGTGATGCGGATGCCTGCGTTCAGGTAGGCAAGCTCGCGCATGCGGGTGGCCAAAATATCGTAGTGGTAAACCGTCTCGGTGAAGATGGTGGCATCCGGCCAGAATTGTTGGCGGGTGCCGGTGATGGTGCTGGTCCCAACTTCTTTGACCGAGTAGAGCGGGTGTCCGCATTCGTATTCTTGCTGGTAGGTCTTGCCGTTGCGAAACACTTGTGTGGTCATGTGGGAGGAGAGGGCATTGACGCAGGAGACACCCACGCCGTGCAATCCACCCGACACCTTGTAGGAGCCTTTGTCGAATTTTCCTCCGGCATGCAGCACGGTCATCACCACCTCGAGCGCCGATTTCTGCTCTTTCTCGTGCAGGTCGACGGGAATGCCCCGTCCGTTGTCTTGTACGGTGATGGAGTTGTCGCTGTTGATCGTTACCTCGATATGGTCGCAATAGCCGGCAAGTGCTTCGTCAATAGAGTTGTCGACCACTTCGTAGACGAGGTGGTGCAATCCTTTGGTGCTGATGTCTCCGATGTACATGGCGGGACGTTTGCGAACCGCCTCTAACCCTTCCAATACCTGAATGTTCTCAGCGGAATAATTCCCGTTATTGGCATTGATTTGTGCTTCAGTCATATATGAACTCTTTTGTTGAAAATAACGGGCAAATGTAGTGAAAATCTGTGGATTGACAAAGCCAAACGGCTTCTTTCTTTGCCCTATTTTTGAGCCGGACCAACCGGCAGGTGAAACGGATGAAATCAAAAACCCGGCAGCAGGCGGACGGGGTGTGTATATGCAGCAAAAGTCGGACTTTCACAAGTCCGACCTTCCCTTTTAAATAATATCAAATGAAAAGAAACCACTCCTTGCCGCGGGGCAAGAGATGCTCTTTAAGCAAGCTTATTGATCTGCAAAGCCAACTTCGATTTCAAGTTGTTGGCCTTGTTCTTATGGATGGTGTTGGTCTTTGCCAACTTATCCAATATCTTCACCACGCCCGGATACAAAGCCAGCGCTTCGTTCTTGTCGGTTAGTGCACGAAGTTTCCGTACCGCATTACGCATGGTTTTGCTGTAGTAGCGATTGCGGATTCTTCTTTTCTCTTCCTGTCTGATTCTTTTCAGCGATGATTTATGATTTGCCATTTCGACTAATCTCTTTTAATGGTTTTCAAATTTCGTTTATACTTGGTAGCCCGTGGGGGAGTCGAACCCCCCTTTCAAGAATGAAAATCTTGCGTCCTAACCGATAGACGAACGGGCCTTTTCCGATGCATTGCTGCGGTGCAAAAACGGGTTGTTTTTCGTTTTGCGGATGCAAAGGTAGAAACTCTTTTTGGAATCGGCAAAATATTCTTTGCTTTTTTTTAACTTTGCCTGCCTAACGGATTTTGAACGAAACGGTTATGTTGCAGACGCTTAACGGAGTGGTTCTCCATACCTTGAAATACAACGACCTCTGGCTTCTGGCCGAGGTCTACACCGAGCAAACGGGGCGTGCTACGTTTCGCTTGCCGCTCTCACGCAGCCGCAAGCGGGCGGCGCGTTCGATGCTTTTCCAACCGTTGTCGCTGGTGGAGATGGTCGTGGAGATACGTCCGCGCAGCTCCATCCATACCCTCAAAGAGGTGCGTGCCGTTCATCCCTTTGCGTCCATTCCTTATAATAGTAGCAAATCGGCCATCGCACTGTTTCTGGCCGAGTTTCTCTATCGGGCGGTGCGGGAAGAGGGCGAAAACCGGCCGTTGTTTGCCTACCTGTATCATTCCATTGTGTGGTTGGATGCAAGCCAGGCAAACTATGCCAATTTTCACTTGGTATTTTTGATGCGCCTCTCGCGCTTTTTGGGGTTCTATCCCAATTTGGAAAACTACGTCGAAGGGGCTTGTTTCGATTTGCTAAACGGCACCTTCTCGACTGCCGTAGAGCAGCAGCATGCCCACTTTCTGATGCCCGAAGAGGCCTCGAGGATGCGCACGCTGATGCGTATGAACTACGAAACGATGCACCTTTTCACACTCTCTCGCGCCCAGCGGATGCGTTGCTTAGTGGTGCTGAACGACTACTACCGGCTGCATCTGCCCGATTTTCCGGTGCTCAGGTCGATGGAGGTGCTCAAGGTGCTGTTTGATTGATGTCTTAAAAGAGGGCGGGCGGCAGAAAGACTGCCGCAGACGGGTGGACGAGCATTCGCAGGGGGTGGGGCTATCCCTGCGGGGGTTCTTCCTCTCCGTCGTTTCCGCCGTTGTTATTACCCCCTTCTCCGGGGGTGTTTTCGTCTGCCCGCGAGGGTTTTCCTTTTTGGTGCAACACCTCGCGCTGGTAGTGCAGAATCTCTGCGTTCAGATAAGCTACGAAATCGGCATACTTGGCCTCGCCCTCCAATTGAATGCGGGCATTGATGGTTTCGACAAAGTCGCGGTAGGCCAGCTCGGTGGCGTTGCGGCTGGCTTTCAGCGCGCCGTTGAGATGATTCTTCCGCTCTTCGGTGCGCTGCTGCATCAGGTCAATCACTTGCTGGTTGGCTTGTTCCAGCTCGCCGAGCAATTCACCCAGTCCGAGTGCGTCGACCGAGGCGGCATACTTGGTACGCATGTCATGAAACAGATTCGACATCAATCCCGACTGCTTGTCGCGTTGTCCACGGGGCTTAATGCCGTAATCGACGATGGCCTGCGAAAGCGGCTTGGCGCTTTCGGCTTTGTCGGGTATCAACGAATAATCATGAATTAGCCGGACCATGACGGGGTACAGTTTGTCGCGGCGTTGGTCGGCTTCTTGGATTTGATCGGTCAGCAGGCTCTTGGTCGAGAGCTTCAAGGCGGCATCTTCCGCCTCGAGGGCTTGTTTGAATGCGGCCAGCTGCGGTTTGAACTTGCTGGTAATTGTCGGAGTGGCTTCCGCCCGGTTGATTACGTCGGTTCCGAACTGAAAATGTCCCCCATTATTCAAACCGGAATAGCGAAATTCTTCTACTTTCATTGAATGTCGTTTTTATATTTAAATGTTCTCGTATTGTCCCGGCGGGAAGCTTCCCGTTAGCGGAACGGCGGCAAAAGTACATAAAATTGGCATAAACTGTATATGAACCGGACTGTTTTTTATGAAATCAGCCCTAAAACAGGCTGAAACCGTTTTGTTTCATCGCAGCAACGCCCGTCGCTGCGGCCGATCAAAACTGTTTGTTAAGAGCGACGGCGTCGCTATTAACAAACAAAACTGTTTCATCGTAGCTGACCCGTCGCTACGACGAAACAAAACTGTATGAGGGTAGCGACGGCGTCGCCACGACCGATCAAAACTGTTTCATCCCGGCGACGGCGTCGCTACGGTGAAACAAAATGGAATGTTAAAGGCGACGCCGTCGCTATTAACATTCAAAATGGTTTCAGGGTAGTTTACCTTCCCGGCGCGACGAAACGGTTTTAAGAGGCTCCCAATTGTTCTAATTCCGCTATCCATTTTTTGAAATGAGGGCATTTTTCCTTCAGGGTAGCTATTCCAACTTTATGGGTTACGAACACGCCCAGTTTGGGCTTATCGTAATGATGCTTCCCCTCGAATGCTTGAATGATTCGCTTGGATGGAGCTGTTTGAGGAGTGTTATTGATTCGTTCTGTGTTGTCGCCAGATGTTTTTATTACTTGTTTTAGGTGTTCTATTTCACGCTTCATATCGGGATATTCGTCCAGCAAATAGTCTAAGCCACAAAATACCAATGCTTCAAATTCGTGTAACTGAATATATGGAATGAATCGGGGATGATTCATTTCTTGGGCAAACGCATCTTCCAGAAGCTGTACCACTTCATAACAATCGACGGCGTGATGAGCACGAACGTAGGCGGGGAAATCGGTGGGTAATGCATACAAATCAAACATCGTGGTATAGAAATGTTGCTCATAACGCTTTGGGGCGTGTTGCTTCATGAGTAGCTCCAGGTCTGTTTTCGCCTGTCGATAACTGAGCATTCCCCCTCTGATTCTCTTTTTTCTGTTGGTGGTTAGGATGGTGGTTTTTACCACTATTCCGAACTCTTTCAAATAGGGTTTCAATACGGAGCTTGCAAAACGCTCTTCGGTTTGTCCTTCACAAAGCACATGCAATACAACCACACTCATGGACGTCCTCCCAATACGTTTTTATCCCATAACTCACCCAGCGAGTAATTTTCTAACCAATCGGCTAACTCTTTCGCATTGAGTTGACGAGCTATGGTGGTATCCTGTTCTTCATCCCGTTCAACGATAGTTATTTGATGGGCTTCAAACTCATCGACCAATCCGGGTGATTGTGTGGCAATAATAACTTGCGTGTGCATTGATGCCTCTTTTATCATCTCGGATAGTTGCGTGATAGCAAACGGATGCAAACCCAGTTCGGGTTCATCAATGATGATGACGTTGGGCATGGTGTTTTGAGGCTGCAACAAGAGGGTTGCCAATGCAATGAAACGAATGGTTCCGTCGGAGAATTGAGCCGGAAGCATCACGTAATCGTTGGGCGATCTATCCGTCCACTTCAACATGACATATCCTTTGTCGTTTGGTTCCAGATAGAAATCGTTGAACTGAGGCATGATTTGGCGGACATAACTTACAATCTGGTTGTAGTTGATCGGATAATCTGTCTTTAAGCGATAAAGAAAAGCAGCCAAGTTATTTCCTTCGGATTGGAGATAAGGGCTGTAATCTTTGTGACACGATTGCCTAATTGAACTTTCAAGGGAAGAATCGTGAAACTGATACACTTTGACATTAGTAAGAATCTTACGAATGGTTAAGAGCGTTTGATTTGAAGTTCGTTGAGTTAATGCAGACTCTTTGAAATTCACTTCCAGTGGCAATGTAAGGTTCCTATAATTTCCCTTAATCCAATAAGAAACCTCTTCGGATTTGATGATTAGCCGATCGGGAGTAGCGTTAGTTAATTCAAAATTATATTGGTCACTAGCTGTGTCATTTTCAAATACAAGTTGCGCCTTTATTACATGGGTCTGTTTTGAACCATAATACAAGAAGAGTTGACTGGTACCAGCCTTTTCAACAAAGGATTGAAAACTTCCGGACATCATGAAACTCACCATTTTAAAAAAACTGATGATATTACTTTTTCCGGAACCATTTGCTCCAAGCAACACATTGATGTTGCTAAAGTCAATACTAAGCGGGCATCTCGGAGAGATGGATTTAAAACCACTGATGCGTATTTGCTTTAGCCGGAGTGGATTTTTTATGTTCATTTCTTAACTGATTAGCAGATGAGGTAAATAGGTGATTTTCATGTGTGCAAAGGTAATGTGTTTGCTCGTATTTTGAATGATGTGGATTGAAAAAGTCGTTGATTTCCTCCTGCGCATCCTCCTGACAACAAAGCCCGAGCCAAAAAAACCCGGGCTTTGCACTTATGGGCAAGCGACCGGAAGCCGCCTGCCTGCATGGTAAAAACAAACAATGTCGTTAGGCTGTCTTGCGCTCGCCGGCCAGCATCTTCCAAACCAGGGCACTGCAGGCGGCACCCACTACGGGGGCCACAATGAAGAGCCAGAGCTGCGACAGGGCAGCGCCTCCCTGGAAAAGTGCCGGGCCGATGCTGCGGGCGGGATTGACCGAAGTACCGGTCAGCGGGATGCAAACAATGTGAATCAACACCAAGGACAAACCGATGGCCAGTCCGGCGAAGTTGCCGGCGCCTTTGTTGGAATCGGTTGAACCGAGCACCACCAACACAAAGATAAAGGTAAAGAGTGCCTCGGCGATGAAGCCTTGAAGCAGGGTCACGCCTTCGGCGCAACTGTTGGCACCGGTGAGCGTGGGGCCGCCGTGCACTCCCGTGGAGGTGAGCACCCAAATGAGGGCTGAACCCAGAATGGCTCCAATGACTTGAAAGAGGATGTAGCCTGCGGCATCTTTGCCGCTCATGCGTCCCGAAAGCAACACGCCCACCGTGATGGCGGGATTGATGTGACACCCCGAGATGCCGCCAATGGTATAGGCCATGGCCACTACGGCCAGTCCGAAGGCCAATGCAACTCCGAGTGTGCCCACTCCGGCGCCTACCGTCCCTGCCAGGCTTCCCGCAAATACGGCGCTGCCGCAACCCATCACTACCAGAACCAGGGTTCCGATCATTTCTGCAAAATACTTTTTCATACGAAAATCATTTTATTAAATTAAACATAGTAAGTCTCAGGCGCATTTTATTAAGTGCGCGTCTGTCGCAACAAAGGTAGAAAGAATTTTGTTCAAAGCCTCCTCATCTATTTCTCTTTCACTATCTTTGCGTCCATATAGCCCCTTCGTGCGAGGGGCTGTCATCCCCAATTAGACAATTGCTACAAACAAATGAGCGAAGAGGTAGAATATAAACCCGTCGATATCAACGACGGGAATGCAAAGTATCAACTCAGCGGCATGTATCAGAACTGGTTTCTCGATTACGCCTCTTATGTGATACTCGAACGCGCCGTTCCACACATCAATGACGGACTCAAACCGGTGCAGCGACGCATCTTGCACTCGATGCGCAGAATGGAAGACGGCCGCTACAACAAGGTGGCCAATATCGTAGGACACACCATGCAATTTCACCCGCACGGCGATGCCTCCATCGGTGATGCATTAGTGCAACTCGGACAGAAGGAGCTGTTGATTGATTGTCAGGGCAACTGGGGCAATATCCTCACCGGCGACGGCGCGGCCGCACCCCGTTACATCGAAGCCCGACTCTCGCGGTTTGCCCTCGACGTGGTTTTCAACCCGAAAACAACCGAGTGGAAACTCTCCTACGACGGACGCAACAAAGAACCTCTCACCCTGCCTGTGAAGTTCCCGCTCTTGCTGGCGCAAGGGGTGGAAGGAATTGCAGTGGGACTCTCCTCGAAAATTCTCCCCCACAACTTCAATGAATTGTGCCAGGCCTCCATCGCGTATCTGCGCGGTGAGTCGTTCCAGCTCTATCCCGACTTTCAAACCGGCGGAAGCATTGATGTGGCCAAGTATAACGACGGCGAACGGGGCGGAACGGTTCGTGTGCGCGCCAAGATTGAGAAGCTCGACCACAAAACGCTGATTATTCGGGAGATTCCGTTCAGTAAAACGGTTACGGGCATTTGTGATTCCATCGTGAAGGCGGGCGAGAAGGGGAAAATCAAAATCCGCAAGGTGGAAGATCTCACCTCCAGTCAGGTGGAGATTCTGGTGCACCTGGCTCCGGGCGTCTCCTCGGACAAAACCATCGACGCGCTCTATGCTTTCACCGATTGCGAAGTGAGCATCTCTCCCAATTGCTGCGTGATTGACGAGCAGAAGCCCCACTTCCTAACCGTAAGCGATGTGTTGCGCAAATCGGCCGACAACACCCTGCATCTGTTGCGCCGCGAGCTGGAGATTCGCAAAGAAGAGCTGTTGGAGAGCCTTCACCTGGCTTCGCTCGAGAAGATATTCATCGAAGAGCGTATCTACAAAGATGCCGGATACGAAAAAGCGGTGAACATCGATGCAGCCTGCGAACACATCGACGAGCGGCTGACGCCTTTCTATGCTTCCATGATTCGGGAAGTCACCAAAGAGGACATCCTAAAGCTGATGGAGATTCGCATGAAACGAATCATCAAGTTCAATGCCGACGAAGCCGACCAGCAAATCGCCCGCATGAAGAGCGACATCGGGGAGATTGAACATCATCTGATTCACATCGTAGACTACACCACCGACTGGTTCGCTTCGCTACAAGAGAAATATGGTAAAAACTACCCCCGACGCACCGAACTGCGCAGTTTCGACACCATCGTGGCGGCCAAGGTGGCCGAAGCAAACCAGAAGCTGTTCATCAACCGCTCCGAAGGATTCATCGGAACCGGATTGAAGAAGGCGGAGTTTGTATGCAACTGCTCCGATATAGACGAAGTGATTGTATTCCTGCGCAACGGCACCTATTTGGTAACCACCGTAGCCGACAAGAAATTTGTGGGCAAAGATATCTACTGGGTCAACATCTTCAAGAAGAACGACACGCGCACGATCTACAATGCCGTGTATCGCGACGGCAAGAACGGCACCACCTACATGAAACGTTTCTGCGTCACCTCCATTGTGCGCGACCGCGAATACAACCTCACGCAGGGTACTCCCGATTCGCGCATTCTCTATCTCACGGAGAATCCCAATGGCGAGGCCGAAATCGTTAAAGTATCCCTGCGTCCCAACCCGCGCATCAAGCGCACCGAATTCGAGGAAGACTTCAGTCGGGTCGGAATCAAGAGCCGGCAATCCAGAGGCTACTTAGTGAGCCGCAACCCCGTTCACAAGGTGACGCTCAAGCACCGCGGCGCCTCTACGCTGGGCGGACGAAAGGTGTGGTTCGATCCGGATGTGTTGCGCCTCAATTACGACGGGCGGGGAGAGTTCTTGGGCGAGTTCCAGAGCAACGACCAACTATTGGTCGTGCTCAACAGCGGCGACTTCTACCTGACCAGCTTCGAGCTGAGTAATCACTACGAGAACGACATCCGGGTGATTGAACAGTTCGATCCGCACAAAGTGTGGACTGCCGTACTTTACGACGCCGACCAACAGAACCTTCCCTACGTGAAACGATTCTATATGGAGGCCACCGCCCGCAAGCAGAACTACCTGGGCGAGAACAAAAAGAACCAGCTCATCCTACTCACCGACGAGCAATACCCGCGCTTCGAGTTACTCTTTGGCGGAGGTGATAGCTTCCGCGAGCCACTCATCATCGAGGTGAGCGAGTTCTCCCTTATCAAAGGGTTCAAGGCCAAGGGCAAGCGGCTCACCACCCATACGCTCGATACCGTCAACGAACTGGAACCGTTGCCGCGCGAAACCGACACTCCCGTCGAGGAGCTGTCGGAAGAGGAACCTGCCGATACACCCTCGCCCGAGCTTAATCCACCCACCGGGGAAGATGGACAAATGACACTCTTCTGAAATGAAACCCGGACGCGCCTCCTGTCAACGGCTACTATATATAATAGGTGTAAGCATTGCCGGTATGACCGCTGCGACCTTCACGCTGGGTGCGCAGGAAATTACCCGTGCCACCCTCTACGGTGCCGGCTTCTCTAATCTATACGACACCTACCTTTCACCCCAAGAGTATCGGGGAGTGGATTTCCGTGTGTTGCGGGAAAGTACGCGAGCCACACACTGGATGCAAGGCAAGGTCTCCCGTCAAACACTTTTTCAGGCCAACGTGGCCTATACGCACAACCGTGCCGGCAACAACAATACACTGGCCGGCATGGCCGGTTGGAACTACGGCTGGCATTATAACTTCCGCCTGACCGACAGCTTTCGGCTGCTGGCAGGAGGGCTGATCGACCTGGAGGGAGGCTTTGTCTACAACCTGCGGAATGGCAACAACCCGGCCTCGGCCAGAGCCTCGGTGGGTCTGGATGCCTCGGGTATGGCTGTGTGGGGAGTCCGCCTCAAGGGGCTTCCCCTTACCCTGCGGGCACAACTGAGTGTACCGTTGATGGGTCTGTGCTTCTCGCCGCACTACGGGCAGTCGTACTATGAGATATTCACGTTGGGTAACAGTGGGGGGGTAGTGCAGTTCACCTCGCTCCACAACCGGCCTTCGCTTAGGGCGTTGCTTACGGCCGACTTCCCTGTTGGGCGTATCCACATGCGGCTGGCCTACCTGTGGGATGCCCAACAGTCGAGTCTCAACGGCATCGATACACACACCTACTCACACGTCTTTCTGGTGGGCGTCATCAAGAAATTTAAGCTGGTCAAATGAAGCGTTTTCTTTCCCTCATCACGTTGGGATGTATCCTCCTCTGGTGCATCGCCCTGTTGCCCGTCGGTTGCATCGGTGAAGAGCGTTACGACAACTCCCCGCAAGGCAACTTCGAGGCGCTCTGGAAACTGATCGACGAGCACTACTGCTTCTTCGAGTATAAGCAGATTGACTGGGACGCCGTCTACGAGCGTTATCGCCCGCTGATTACCCCCAATATGCCCGCCGACGGCCTCTTCGAGGTGCTGGGCAACATGCTCGCTGAGCTGAAAGACGGCCACGTCAACCTCTACAACGCCTCGAACACGGCACGCTACTGGAACTGGTACCTCGATTATCCCCGTAACTACAGCGAAGCCCTCACGGAACACTACCTGGGGCGTGACTACCGCATTGCCGCCGGTTTGAAATACACCATCCTGGAGGATAACATCGGGTACGTCCGCTACGACTCCTTCTCCGACGGCGTGGGGGATGGCAACCTCGACCAGGTACTCTCCTACCTGTCCGCCTGTAACGGTCTGATACTGGACGTGCGTAACAACGGCGGAGGCAACCTGACCAACTCCGACCGCATTGCCTCGCGCTTTACCAATCAGCGGGTGCTCACCGGCTACATCCTGCACAAGAGGGGCAAGGGGCACAACGACTTCTCGTCCCCGACCCCTATCTACTTGGAGCCATCCTCCAGCATCCGTTGGCAGAAGAAGGTGGTGCTGCTAACCAACCGCCGTGCCTTCAGTGCGACCAACGACTTTGTCAATGCCATGCGCTACCTTCCCGGTGTCACGGTGGTGGGCGATAAGACCGGCGGAGGTTCGGGACTGCCCTTTACCATGGAACTGCCCAACGGATGGGGGGTACGCTTCTCGGCCAGTCCGCACTTGGATGCGGACGGCGGACAGATAGAGTTCGGCATCGACCCCGACGTGAAGGTAGACCTCGCGGCCGAGGACGAAGCCCGAATGCTGGACACACTGATTGAGACCGCCCGAAATTTGCTCAAGTAAATGAAACTCACTACCTTTGGCCTCGCTTTTCGGGAAGCACACATGCGGGTGTGGCGTAATTGGCAGCCGCGCCAGACTTAGGATCTGGTGCCGCAAGGCGTGTAGGTTCGAGTCCTATCACCCGCACAGAACAGTCAAGGAATCTATAAACATTGATTATGAACACCCTCGGATGTAGTGATACATTCGGGGTTTTTTTTGTATCCTTTCAGCCGTTAGAATCTCGCCGTCTTCGCCCCGCAAGACGACCTGTCTCCGCCTCGGACGACGAACTCCCCCTACCGGGGATGCCTTCCCGCAAAGCATCCCAATAAAAAGGGGACCTGCCTGTATGACAAGTCCCCCTGAAGCGGGTGTGCGGCGCCGCACTATTCGGGCTGATCCGTCTCTTGCACCGGGGGTTCTTCGAAGGAGGTAATCCCGCACGAGATGAGCAGGTTGTACCACGAAATCAGCTTCTTGATGTCCGAGTGGTAGACTCGGGCGCGGTCGTAGGAGGGAAGCACCGAGGCCATGTAGTCGCTCAACTGGGCGGGAGTGGCCTTCTTGAGGTCCAGGGCGATGGGGGCACCGTTCTCTTTCTCCCTAATAGTGGTGAGTACGCGGCTCAGCGGCACGTCGTCGGCATCGGTGTAGATGGAGATGTCGCCCAGCAAGACGCTTTTGTCTTGGGCATGCACGGGCATGCGTTTGTGGTCGGCGAGCGACTCCACCACCGACAGGTTCTTTCCCCGGGAGATGAGCTTATACAACCCCGGTTTGCCCGAGAGGGCTAAAATACTCTTCAGCATGATGTTTTTATTTGATTAGTAAATGAAGTTGCGGGACCAAAGGCAGGATAGGGCAGCGCTGTCCGGGGCACGTTGCCCGGCAGCATGGCCAGCAGGTTGAGCAGCTGCGGAATCAGGGGGGTGCGCCCGTCGTTGAGCAGCACGAAATGGGCATGCCGGCACTTTTGTTCGTCGTCCCATTGGCGGTGGAGGCGCTGCTCTACCTGCGCGGCGGTGAGATGGTCGCGCTCAATGATCCGGCGGATGCGTACCTCCGTGGGGGCGTAAACGGCCACGATACGGTCTACTTCACCGGCAAAGCCGGCCTCGAGCAAAATGGCCGATTCCATCCCCACCACGGGCAGGGCGGCGTGTTGTCGGACCCACCGGCGAAAGTCGGTACGTACCCGCGGATGGATGATGCGGTTGACTGCCTGCAGGTGCTGGTCATCGGCAAACAGGTAGGTGGCCAGCAGGGGTTTGTTGAGCCGTCCGTCCCGGTAGATGTCGCTACCCAATAGCCGGACTAATTCGTGGCGGATATCCATGCTGGTGTGGGTGAGACGGTGGGCTTGCAGGTCGGAGATGTAAACGGGGATGCCCATCACTTCCAGCAGATGGGCTACTGTGCTCTTGCCACTGCCTATGCCACCGGTCAGTCCTATTCTAATGGGCATCTGAGGGGGTGAGTTGTTCGATGAGAAAGTCCACTTGAGCGGGGTGGATACGGATGTGACTGGCGCCTTTAGGGGGGACGGCCAGCCGCACGGTGTACTTCTGGTCGGCGCTACCCAGCTGCAGGAGTTCGTGGTAGGGAACCTCGAGGTGAAAGCTGCCGGCATCAATCTTCCGGAACTGACTCATACCCACCTGGAAGGTTACCGTAACATGGGTGGGGAACGTGCGGAGCACTTTGTCGGAGGGAAAGTCAACGCCCTGCAACGGCACTTCCACACTCTTTTCGGTGTAGATGTCCACCGGAAGAACCACTTCCACGGCATCGGGGATGTATTTCACTCCTTTACGTGGCAG